>CAIYQJ010000122.1 GCA_903928275.1 uncultured Chloroflexota bacterium | reverse complement strand
CGGGCGCCGCGTCGGGCGCCGCGTCGGACGGGGTCGGAGGCGGGGCCGCCGGCGCGGCGGTGACGTCGCCCGGGCCCACTCCGGTGTCGCTCATCTGTCGATCATCCTCCCGTTCTTCGGATCGAGCCAGCGGGTCCGGATGAGCGTCTGGCACGCCGCCCGGATGGCGGTATGCGCCGGCGGATCGCTGGTCCCATTCCACCGCATGGGGCAGGCCCGTGCCTCATCCCATCTGGACGATGCGCTCGCGACGTGTCCGATGTGCACTGACCGCAGGCCCCGCGACGTGGTCAGGAAGGCCGTTCGGCCTTCAACGCCTCGCGCGGCGGCCGGGGCGGCCTGGGTCCATCCGCGACAGGCCCACGGGAGGGGGACGCATGCGCCGGTTCATCATGCAGGCCGCGATCGACACCGTCGCGTTGCTCGTGTCGCTGCTCATCTTCACCTTCCCCACGGTCCCCCAGCCGTTCCCGTTCGGGGGCGAAGGCACGCAGGTGCCGATCGTGACTGTCGAGCCGTCCGACTGGCGGTGGCTCGCCCTCATCGCGACCGGGGTCTTCATCACGGTCTTCTACGCGATCCTGCGGCCGGTCATCGTGATCCTCACCGGGCGCCTCCTCCTCTGGTCGCTCGGCCTCTTCCAGGTCGTCGTCGTCGCGATCGTCCTCTGGTTCGTCGCGCGGATCTCGCCGCTCCACATCGTCGGGGCGAGCCCCACCATCCTCTGGCTGGTCGTGCTCGCGGCGGTGTTCGGCCTCATCCGCATGGTCCTCGGCGCGATCCTCGGCATGGCCGGACCGTCGGCCCAGGGCGAGATCGGCGGACGCGTCTGGAGCCTCCTCGACCGACTGCCCACGCCGCGGAGAAGCGCGCTCATCGAGAACCTCCGCCTCCAGCAGGTGTACGACACCCTGTACGGGTACGGCATCGACATCCTGCTCGAGGACACCCCGATCGCGCCGGTCCGCGCCTGGTGCCAGCGCGTCCTCCTCGGTGAGAAGAACCCCGTGGCCGGGATGACGATGGCCGGCAAGGTCCGGACGATGCTGCAGCAGCTGGGCCCCACGTACGTGAAGCTCGGCCAGATCGTCGCGAGCCGCGGCGACGCCCTGCCCGACGAGTGGGGCACCGAGCTCACCAAGCTCCAGAGCGACGTGCGCCCGGTGCCCTGGGAGCAGGCGCGCGAGGTACTCGTCGCCGAGCTCGGGATGGACCCCGACGTGATGTACGGGTCGATCGACCACGAGACTCTCGCGGCCGCGTCGACCGCCCAGGTCTACCGGGCGACCCTGCTCGACGGCACGCCCGTCGCCGTGAAGGTCCAGCGCCCGAACATCGTGGCCGTCACGAAGGCGGACCTCGGCGTCATCCAGGAGATCGCCCGGATCGGCAGCCAGCGCCTCGAGGTCCTCCGGAAGCTGGACCTCGAGGGGATCGTGCGCGAGTTCGCCGCGGGCGTGCTCGTGGAGCTCGACTACGGCAACGAGGCGTACAACGCGCACCGCCTCGCCGAGGACCTCGCCAAGTTCCCGACGATCCACATCCCGGTCATCTACGACAAGTACAGCACGAAGCGGGTCCTCACCGAGGAGTTCGTCAGCGGCATCAAGATCAGCAACATCGCCGGCCTGGACGCGGCCGGCGTCGATCGCCAGGCGGTCGGCGAGGTCTTCGTCCGGTCCCTCGTGAAGCAGGTCCTCGTCGACGGCTTCTTCCACGGCGATCCCCACCCGGGCAACATCATGGTGGACCCGACCACCGGCAAGATCATGTACATCGACTTCGGGATGGTGGGCCAGCTCACGAGCCAGCAGCGCCTGTCCCTGCTCGACCTCATCTTCTCGCTCACGAACAGCGACTACGAGGGTGTCGCGACGGCGATGATGCAGCTGAGCAAGAAGACGAAGGCTTTCGACGAGGCAGCCTACCGCTCCGACATGGACAAGGTCCTCCGCCGGTTCCTCGAGTACGGCGACGGCGGGTCGCTCGCGGCCGGCCTCAACGCCGTCATGTCGGTCGTCTACAGCAGCGGTCTCCGGCTGAACAACCAGCTCACGATCGCCCTCAAGGCCCTCATCCAGTCGGAAGCCACGGCGACCGCGCTCTCGCCGGACATCGACATCGCGAAGGTCGCGATGGAGGAGTCGCGGGCGGCGATGATCGACAGCCTGAACACCGACAACGTCGAGAAGGTCCTCCGGAAGCAGGCGATGCGGATCGGGCGCCAGGCGCTCCAGCGGCTGCCCACCCTGGAATCGGCCGCCTGGAAGTGGCTCGACCAGTTCGGCCAGGGTCAGCTGACGATCAAGATCGACGCGTCCGACCTCGGCCAGCAGTTCGGGACCCTGAACAAGGTGGGGGCCTCGCTGACTGTCGGTGCGATCCTCGCCGGTGCCCTCATCGGCATGGCGATCGTGACCGTCGTCCTCGTACAGTCCCCGGAAGTCGCCTCCTACGGCCCGATCCCGGGTGCGGCCTCGCTCATCTTCATCGGCCTGCTCGTCTACGCGCTGATGCAGGTGCGCAAGTTCGTGCGCGTCTCGTCCGAGCCCACGGACGAGTACGAGTGACCGAGGCCCCGACCGGGACCCTGCCCATCGCCGCCTGAGGCTCCGCCCCGCCCAACGGAGTCAGGTCGCCGGAGCCGGCGTCATCGCCGCCTGATTAGCCCCATGTCAAGCCGCCTTCGCAAGGACGACCTTCTGTAGGGCGCGATGGCGGGCCGGGTCATAGGGGACCCGGTCCTGCCAGCACCGCCAGATCACGTACACCCAGGCCCGGGCAAGGATCCGGCCGGCATGGGGATGCGTCTTG
>CAIYQJ010000121.1 GCA_903928275.1 uncultured Chloroflexota bacterium | reverse complement strand
GGGCGCGGAGAAGGTCGACCCCGACCTGCTCTTCCTCGAACGCGGACTCGCGGCCTACGACGAGGTTAAGCGCGGCGCGCAGAACGCCATGGCCTTTGCCTGTCGCGCGGTGTTGCCCGACCCGTCCGGCGCGTCGCCGGACCCCTTGCCGGCCCCCGGCTCGGAAGCGGCATAGGCCACGGTGGCGATCCGCTGCATGAGCTCGGCGAGCTCCGTGCCGCGAGCACGGACGGACGCGATGTCGTCGCCCTTGAGCGCGTCGCGGACGTCGTTGAGCTTCGCCTCGACGGCGGCGCGATCCTCCGGCGAGACCTTGTCGCCGAGGTCCTTGAGCGTCCGCTCGGCCTGGAAGCTGAGCGCCTCGGTCTGGTTCCGGAGGTCGACCTCCTCGCGATGCTTCGCGTCCTCGGCGGCGTGCATCTCCGCGTCGCGGACCATCGAGTCGACGTCCTTCTTGTCGAGCATCGACGACCCGGTGATCCGGACCTGCTGCTCCTTGCTGGTCGCCCGGTCCTTCGCCTTCACCTCGAGGATCCCGTTCGCGTCGATGTCGAACGTCACCTCGATCTGGGGGACGCCGCGCTGCGCGGCCGGGATGCCATCGAGGATGAACTTGCCGAGCGTCTTGTTGTCCCGGGCGAACTCGCGCTCGCCCTGGAGGACGTGGATCTCGACGGATGGCTGGTTGTCAGACGCGGTCGAGAACACCTGGCTCTTGCTCGTCGGGATCGTCGTGTTGCGCTCGATGAGCCGGGTCATGACACCGCCGAGCGTCTCGATGCCGAGCGAGAGCGGCGTGACGTCGAGGAGGAGGACGTCCTTCACGTCGCCGGCGAGGACGCCGGCCTGGATCGCCGCGCCGATCGCGACGACCTCGTCCGGGTTCACGCCCTTGTTCGGCTCCTTGCCGCCGAACATCTTCTTCACCGCCTCGACGACCGAGGGCATCCGGGTCATCCCGCCGACGAGGACGACCTCGTCGATGTCGGCCGCCTTGAGGCCGGCGTCCTTCAGCGCCTGCGCGACGGGCCCGCCGGTCTTCGTGACGAGGTCGCCGACGAGGTCCTCGAGCTTGGCCCGCGAGAGGGTCACGACGAGGTGCTTGGGGCCCGTCTGGTCCGCGGTGACGTACGGGAGGTTGATCTCGGTCTGCTGGACGGTCGAGAGCTCGATCTTCGCCTTCTCGGCGGCTTCCTTCAGGCGCTGGAGCGCCTGTGCGTCGCTCCGGAGGTCGATGCCCTCGGCCTTCTTGAACTCGGCGAGGAGCCACTCGATGACGCGCTGGTCGAAGTCGTCGCCGCCGAGGTGGGTGTCGCCGTTCGTGGACTTCACCTCGAACACGCCGTCGCCCAGCTCGAGGATGCTGATGTCGAACGTGCCGCCGCCGAGGTCATAGACGGCGATCTTCTCGTCGTGCTTCTTGTCGAGGCCGTACGCGAGCGCCGAGGCGGTGGGCTCGTTGATGATCCGCTTCACGTCGAGGCCGGCGATCCGGCCGGCGTCCTTCGTCGCCTGGCGCTGCGTGTCGTCGAAGTACGCGGGGACGGTGATGACCGCCTCCGTCACGGGCCCGCCGAGGTACGCCTCCGCGTCCGCCTTGAGCTTCTGCAGGATCATCGCGCTGATCTCGGGCGGCGTGTACGACTTGCCGTCGGAGACCGCGACGCGGATCCCGTCGCTCTTGCCATCCTTCTCGACGACGTAGCTCACCAGCTCCCGCGAGCGCTGGACCTCCGGGTCGTCCCAGCGTCGCCCCATGAAGCGCTTGATCGAGTAGACGGTGTTCGCGGGGTTGGTGACCGCCTGGCGCTTGGCCAGCTGCCCGACGAGGCGCTCCCCGCCCTTCGTGAACGCCACGACCGACGGGACCGTCCGTCCGCCCTCTGCCGACGCGATGACCTTGGGCTCGCCGCCCTCCATCACAGCGACGACCGAGTTCGTCGTCCCCAGGTCGATGCCGATGACCTTGCCCATGGATCCCTCTTTCGTCCTTTGCGTGCTTCGTGCGTTGGCGTGGTGTCTGCGCCTGGCGGCGCCTCAGGAGTCGAGTGCCGGCCCGGTGCCATCGGCGACCCCGACCATCGTCGGCCGTAGCACCCGATCGCCGACCAGGTACCCACGGCGCATCTCGACGACGACCTCGCCCTCGGGGCGGCCGGTGCCGGCGATGGAGGCGGCCGCGTCGTGGAGGACGGGGTCGAACTCCCGCCCGAGCGCCTCGATCGGCGCGACGCCCTCGGAGTCGAGGACCGTCCGGAGCTTCCGGTCGATCGCCGCGATCCCCTCGACCCACGCCGACGCGGCGGCATCGGCCGGGATGTGCTCGAGCGCCCGATCGAAGTCGTCGACGAGGTCGACGACCTTGAGGATGAGCCGGTCTGCGGCGCGCGCGCGAGCGTCGGCGAGCTCGATCTCCTTCTGGCGGCTGAGGTTCTGGTAGTCCGCGAGGGCGCGCTGTCGCCCCGCGAGGTGCTCATCCACCTGGCCGCGGAGCGTGGCCGCTTCGTCGCGAAGCGTCACGCTCTCGGCGCGGAGCGCGTCGAGCTCGGCCAGGAGCTTCGTGGGGCTCAGATCGATGGCGTCGATGCGCTCGTCTGCCCGTGTCCTGCGGTGCTGTGTCATGCGGATCCCGTCTGCGATCGTGTGGCGGCCGGTCTCGGCCGGGTCAGGCGTACAGGTGGTCGACGAGCTCGTTCATGAGCCCGCCGACGAAACGGACGGTCCCGATCGCCTGCGCATAGCGCATGCGGGTGGGTCCGAGGACGCCCACGATCCCGACCGCGCGCCCGGGGCGGCCATATGGGGCGAGCACGAGCGTGACCTCCGCCATCTCGTCGATCCGGTTCTCGCTCCCGATGAAGACCTGGACGTGGCCGGTCCGCGTCACCGCCCCGAAGAGCTCGGCGAGGTACCCGCGGTTGTCGAGCACCTCGAAGACACGGCGGAGCTTGTCCGACTGCGCGAACTCGGGGGCGGCCATGACGTTGAGGAGTCCGTCGCTGAAGACGTCGGCGAGCGCGGCGGCATCGGATTCGCGAAGGAGACGGACGACCTGCTCGCCGACGCTGGCGACGAGCGCCGCATCCGGGTCGTCGGGCTCGTCGGCCTCGAGGCGGACGAGGCGGCGCTCGAGGTCGACGGCGCTGCGGTCGGCGGCGATCTCCGAGAGGCGACCGGCGACGCGGGTGAGGATCGGGTCGTCGTACGGATCGTCCGTGGAGACGAGGACCTGCCGGATCGTCCCCTCCTGGAGGACGACGATGAGGCTCGCGAGCCGGTCGGCGATGTGGACGAGGTCGACACGGCGCACGCGCGACGCCGGGGGCTTGGCGGGCGTGGCGAGCCCGGCCGCGCGGGTCGCGGCGGCGATGGTGGTTGCCGCGAGGCGGAACCACTGCTCGTTCGCGAACTCCACCTGCCCGAACTGGTGGCGGATGAGGAGCTGGTCGACCGCGGGCAGCGGGATCGCATCGATGATCGTCTCGACGAAGTACCGGTAGCCGGCGTCGGTCGGGATGCGCCCGGCGGACGTGTGCGGGTGGGTGAGGTAGCCTGCGACCTCGAGCTCCGCGAGGACGTTCCGGACGGTGGCGCTGCTCACGCCCAGGCGATAGCGGTCGACGATCGTCGCCGATCCGACGGGCGCCGCGCTCGCGACGTATTCCTCGATGACGGCACGCAGGACGGCCTGCTGGCGCGCATCGAGCGGGCCGATCGTCTGACGGATGCGACGTGCCACTCCGGTCCGGGTCTCCTTCCTGTTAGCACTCTCCACATGAGAGTGCTAACCAGATCGGTCGCATCGTAGCAGTCGGGCGCCGGGAGTGTCAACGGACCGCCATCGACGTGTCGCCGGCCAGCGACTTTGTCCATCATGCGGCCAGCGATCCTGTCCTCAGCCTCGGTCCCGACGGCCACGCCAGGGATGATCCGAACCTGGCCGGCGGACGACCCCGCGGGGTGGTTGCGGGGCTGGCGACCAGCCGGG
>CAIYQJ010000120.1 GCA_903928275.1 uncultured Chloroflexota bacterium | reverse complement strand
CCGCAAGGACGGCCCGACGCCCGGGGCTTGATCCGCCGGACCGGACCGGTTCCGGCCCCTCGTCGTGGGGCCGCCCCGGGGACGCCGGCGAGCACGCCGAGGCAGGAACGCGCAACGCTCCACCCGAGCGCCACGCCCCTGCGACAGCAGCACCGTCGCAGGGGCTTCTTCGTCCGGGAGGCCCCCCGCCGCACGCCGGCCGCGTGCGTGACACGGGAGGTATCCATGCCGACCGAAGCGAAGCGAGAGACCGTCAAGGTCCTGCGCGAGGCGCTCGAGCAGAACCAGACGCGCATCGTCTCGAGCTATCGCGGGCTCAAGGTCAGCGAGATCGGCGACGTCCGCCGCTCCCTGCGCAAGTCCGACGTGACGCTCACCGTGGCGAAGAACCGCCTCATGCGGATCGCCGCCCAGGAGGCCGGGGTCGACGAGCTCGTCCCGTTCCTCCGGGGATCCACGGCCATCGCGTTCGGGGACGATCCCAGCGTGACGGCAAAGGCGCTCCTCGAAGCGCTGCGCCCATACAGCAAGACCGTCGCCATCCGCGGCGGCGTCGTGGGGACGCGGCCATTCGACGCCGAGGGTGTCCAGCGACTGTCCATCCTCCCGAGCCGCGAGATCCTCCTCGCCCAGCTCGCGGGTGGCATGGCGGCGCCGATCGCCACGCTCGGCGGCCTCCTCGGCGCCAACCTGCGCAACCTGGGCTACGCCCTGTCGCAGGTCCGCGACCAGAAGTCCGCAGCGGCCTGACCGCCCACGAGATCCCCGCGGGCCCGGCCCGCATCCCGTCCGCGGCAGACCGCCGTGGGCACCGGACGCAGCGCGTCCAACCGACGAAGGAGACACACCGATGGCGACCATCACCCAGGAGCAGCTTCTCGAGACGATCGACCAGATGACGGTCCTCGAGCTCTCCGAGTTCATCAAGAAGTTCGAGGACCGCTACGGCGTGACCGCCGCCGCGCCCGCGGCTGCTGCCGCCGCCGCCGCCCCCGTGGTCGTCGTCGAGGTGGTCGAGGAGCAGACCGAGTTCACCGCCACCCTGACCGAGATCGGCGCGAACAAGATCCCGGTCATCAAGGTCGTGCGCGAGCTGACCGGCCTCGGCCTCAAGGAGGCGAAGGACCTCGTCGACGCGACGCCCAAGGCCGTCAAGGAGGCCGTCTCCAGGGAGGAGGCCGAGAAGATCAAGGCCGCCCTGGAGGAAGTGGGCGCCAAGGTCGAGATCAAGTAGTCCGGCCGGCCTCGGGCAACGAGGACGAGGGCGGCGGCCGCCGGGCCGCCGCCCTCGTACGATTCCCCGGCCGCTTCGCGTCGCCGCGGCGCTGGCGCCGGCGTGGTAAAAGGGTGGATGACCCCAACGATCGGCCCGTGCCCCGGTCCGGACGGACCTCGGCGCTCTTCGCCCCAGCGAGCAACGTGAGGTGACCGGCTCGTTCTTCGGGCGGACTGCTGAACTCGCCGCGCTTGACTCGGAGCTGGGGCTCGCTCGGGCAGGAGCGGCGAGAGTCGTCCTGGTCGAGGGTCCACCCGGCATCGGGAAGACCGCGCTGGTCCGTCGCTTCCTCGCTGGGTGCCCGGACGCCCGCGTGCTGCAGGCAGCCGGCGACGAGGCGGAGAGCCGACTCCCCTTCGGGGTCCTCGAGCGCCTCGTGGCCGGGCTCGACCACCCGCTGCCTCGACAGCTCGCAGCCGTCATCCGGGGTGACGCGCCGGTCGGGAGCGCGACGAGCGCGGGGACGGCGCTGCTCGGCCTCCTCGGCGAGCTGCAGGACGGCCCGCCCGTGATCGTGCTCGTCGACGACGTCCATTGGGCGGATGCGCCGTCCGTCGCCGCGGTCACCTTCGCTCTGCGACGTCTCAGGGCGGACCAGGTGCTCTCCATCATCTGCACGCGTATCGACGTCTCGGAACCGGAAGGCCTCCGCCGACTCATCGACGGTGGTGGTGGAACGCGACTCCGGCTCGACGGGCTCGAGTCCTCCGACCTCCGGGCCCTCGCCAACGACACGACCGGGCAGGAGCTCTCGGTCGTCGCGGCCCGCCGTCTGCGCGAGCACACCCTGGGCTCTCCTCTGTACGCGATCGCGCTTCTCGAGGAGGTCGGGCCGCACGCCTTCGATGCCTCCGGTGCGCTCCCGGCGCCATCGTCGTTCGCGGTCCTGGTGCAGCGCCGGCTCGCCGCCTGTTCGCCGCCCGCCGAGCGGCTTGTCGCGTCTGCCGCCGTCCTCGGGCAGCGATCCTCGTTCGCGGTGGCCTGCCGGCTTGCCGCCGACCTCCCCGTCCCGATCGAGGCACTCGACGAGGCGGTCGCGGCCGGCCTCCTCAAGGTCGGCGACGACCGCACCGGGACCGCTCTCTCGTTCCCGCATCCTCTCGTCAGGGCGGCGGTCTATTCCGACCTCGGGCCGGCTCGCCGCGCGAGCCTCCACGCACGCGCCGCCGATCTCCTTGACGGGGACGCGGCGATCGGGCACCGCATCGCTGCCGCAGGGCCCGAGGACCCAGAGCTCGCACGGGTCGTCGTGGCTGCTGCCGACCGCGAGGCGGCGCGTGGAGCGTGGGGAGAGGCCGCCGCGAACCTGCTCGCAGCGGCACGTCTCGATCCGACGGAGCGTCAGCACCGGGTCCTCGATGCGGCCAGGCTCATGCTCATCGGCCTCGACGTCGCGAGCATCGCCGCCCTGCGGGGCGAGATCGCGTCGTACCCGCCGACGGCGGACCGGGACTACGTGCTCGGTCATCTCGAGGTCCTCATGGGCCGTCCGGTCACGGCTCGCGGCCTGCTCGAGCACGCGTTCGCCCTGTGCGACCGGGAGCGGCAGCCCGACGTGGCGGCGATGATCGCGATCCAGCTCGGCTTTCTCGCGATGAACGGCAACCGCGGCGACGACGGTGTCGGGTGGGGTCGCGCGGCGCTGGAGTCCACGCCTCCCGGGTCGCCGCTTGCCGCCGCGGCGCTCATGCTCCTCCAGGGGGCTCTCGCGACCACCGGTCGGGGGCGTGAGGCGCTGAGCCTGGGCCCCCTCGTCGACAGCCCGGAGCCCCCGGCCCGCTTCCATGCGCCGGACGAGGCCTTCGGGCGCGGCCTGGTGCGCCTGTGGACCGACGACCTCGCGGGCGCCCGGCGGGACCTCGTGCCGGTCCTCGACGTCGTCAGGTCGGGCGACCTCGCGCCCACGACCTTCCAGGCACTCGTCTACCTGTCCGAGACGGAGTTCCGCCGGGGCGCGTGGGACGACGCGGTCGTGCACGCGGACCTCGCCGCGTCGCTCGCCACCGACACCGGCGCGGTCTTCGCCCTGCCGTTCGCGTACGCGATGGCGGGCAGTGTCCACGCCCTGCGTGGACGATGGGACCTCGCCGATCCGGACGTCACCGCGGCGCTCGGCACGGCCCGCAGCCTGGGGCTCCTCTCCGGCCTCGGCTACGCGCACCTCGCGGATGCATACCTGGCCTCGGTGCGCGGGGACCCGCCGGCCATCCTGGCGGCAGTCGCGCCCCTGGTGGAGATGGGACCCGTCGACGGGATCTCGGAGCCCGGGGTCGTCCCGTGGCGTGACCTGCACGTCGAGGCGCTCGTCCGGCTCGGGCGCCTCGACGAGGCGGAGGCCGCCCTCGCGCCCTTCGAGGCGGTGACCGCCGACCGCGGCCTGCGGTCCGGAATGGCCGCGGCAGCTCGCGTGCGCGGCCGCCTCGAGGCGGCTCGTGGCGCTCGCGCCGTCGCGGTCTCCGCGTTCGAGTCCGGTGTGGCGCACGCGGAGCCGCTCGAGATGCCGTTCCTCAAGGGCCAGCTGGACCTCGAGTTCGGCGCCTTCCTCCGCCGCTCCGGGTCCCGCCGCGCTGCGGTCGAGCGGCTCAACGCCGCGCGCGATCGCTTCGCTGCCCTCGGCGCCGACCCGTTCGTGGCTCGCTGCGATCGGGAGCTGGTCGCATGCGGTCTCCACCCGGCGCCCCGCGGAGAGCACCAGGTCCGGCTCACCCCCCAGGAGGCCGCGGTCGCGCACCTGCTCGCCGCCGGGATGTCGAACCGCGAGATCGCCGGCGAGCTCGTCGTGAGCGTGAAGACCGTCGAGTACCACCTCGGCAACATCTACTCCAAGGTCGGCGTCTCCTCCCGCGGGCAGCTCGCGGCGCGCATGGCGCGGAACGCGGACGGCCAGGATCTCGCCCGCTAGCCTCCGGGACTCGGTCAACGACCGGGGATGTCCCCGGGGCGACGCCGACCGCCGCCCCGCACAGTCGTCGCATCGCCGGGGACGACGAGGACAGGCCCAGGGACACCACCCGACTCCCGCTCTCGACCCGGGCGGTCCGTCGCGTGACGGAGTGGCGCTGCGGGCGTGAAGCAGATCACGCGCGTCGCCGCCGCTCGAGCCGACAGTCGCAGTGACCCGGAAACGCCGATGGCGCGACCGGCAGTGCGGGAGAGTGGGAGGGGTCTCGAGTGCGAACACGGCGAGCCTCGAACGAACCGGCGTCCGTCGCCGCGACGGCCGATCCGGCGCCCGGCGCGTCCAGGGTCGCCTGGGTCGCACGCGCCGGGCGCGGACCGGCGGCTCCGCGCCGCGTCGGGCAGCCGCGATGACCCCCACGGGACTCGGCCTCGGGTTCATGGCAGCGCTGGTCTACGGTGCAGCCGACCTCGCTGGCGGGGTCGCGAGCCGGCGCGCGTCCGCCCTCACCGTCATCGCGGGTGCCTACCTCGTCTCGCTGCCCCTCGTTGTCATCGGGGCCGTCGCCGAGGGTGGGCTGCTTCTCACCCCGGCACAGGTCGGGTGGGCGATGGTCGGCGGGCTCGCGGAGGTCATCGCGACGCTGGCGCTGTACCGCGCGCTCGCCGCGGGGACGATGAGCCTCGTCTCGCCGTTCGTGGGGGTGACCGGCGCCGCGCTGCCGCTCGCCTGCGGATTGGCCATGGGCGAGCGCCTGCCGCCCGTCCAGGCGCTCGGGATGGTGCTCGCATTCGGCGCGATCGTCGTCGTCGCGGGACCGCGGGCGGGCGGACGCCGGCGCCGCGGGATCCCGCTGCTCGCCCTGGTCGCGGGCCTGGCCTACGCGGTGTCGTTCGTCGCCTTCTCGGCGTCCCAGGCCACGTCCGGAGGCGCCGGCCCCTGGCAGGTGTCACTCGTCGCACGGTCCATGGGGCTCATCGCGGTCGTCGCGGCAGCTCGCGCGCGGCGCCTGCCCCTGGTCCCGGCCCCGGGAGCCCGGCGCTACGTCGCGCTGGCCGGGCTCCTCGACGCGACGGCCCTGTCGTTCCTCCTCGGCGCGTACGGTGCCGGACCGCTGGGTCTCACCACGGTTGTCGCCTCGCTCTACCCGGCCGTCACCGCGGTCCTCGCCGGCACGCTGCTCAGGGAGCGCCTCCGCCGGATCGAGCTCCTCGGTGTCGTCCTGGCGCTCGCGGCGGTCGTCCTCATGGGTCTGTCGTGAAGGCCCGGTCGCGGTCCGACCGAGCGGGTCGCGCCCCATGGTGCTGATCTCCGCGCGCGATCGGGCCGGGATCCGACGCCCTCAGACCGAGCGACCTCGCGGGGCGTCCCTCGACCTCCCGGAGCCTGACCTCGGCCGCGCGGCGGACGCCCCCGCCGTCACGCGGTGGACGGCCGACGAGATCCGACGGGTCGGCCGCGAGGTCGTTGACATGATCGCGGACCATCTCGCCGGGATCGCCGAGCGTCCCTTGAGCCGGCCGGTCCCGGGGTCGATCGCGGCGTCCCTGGCGACGTCCTCGCTCCCGAGAGCTGGGGCCGACCCCGACAGCCTGCTCGCCGAGGTCCGGGACAGTGTCATGCCGTATCCGCTGGGCAACAACCATCCGCTCTTCTGGGCGTGGGTCTGCGCTCCGACCACGGTCATGGGCGTGTTCGGCGAGGCCCTGGCCGCAGCGCTCAACCCGCATTGTGACGTCGGTGAGCACGCCGCGATCCACCTCGAGCGCGGCGTCATCGGGTGGTTCCGGGACCTCGTGGGGTATCCGTCCGAGGCGGGCGGCCTGCTCGTCAGCGGCGGCTCCATGGCGAACCTGACGGGCATCGCGGCCGCTCGGTCGGCCCTCGCGGGGCGGGACATCCGGCGGGTGGGCCTGCAGGATGGCGGGCCCCGGATGGTGGGCTACGTCAGCGAGGAGGGCCACAGCTGCCTCCGCAAGTCGTTCGAGCTGCTGGGGCTCGGGAGCGAGGCCCTCCGGTCGATCCCAAGCGGCCGCGACTTCCGGATCCGGCTCGACCTCCTGGTCGATCGGATCGAGCGGGACCTGTCCGACGGGCATCGGCCCTTCATCCTGATCGGGAACGCCGGCTCCACCAACACCGGCGCGATCGACCCGCTCGACGACCTGGCGGCGATCGCCCGCCGCTTCGGCCTGTGGTACCACGTGGACGGGGCGTACGGGGCGCCCGCGATCATGTCCCGGCGATACCGCGGCGAGCTTGAGCCGATCGCGCTGGCCGACAGCCTCGCGGTCGACCCGCACAAGTGGCTGCAGGCCCCGGTCGAGGCCGGTGTCGCCCTCGTCCGCGACGTCACCGCACTCCGAGCAGCGTTCTCCCTGGTCCCGGCGTACCTTCGGGAGGGAGATGCGACGACCTCCGAGAGCGGCGTGCCCGGCGGCGATGTGCGCCACACGGACCGCGGCGGCACCACATCCTTCGCGGAGCTCGGCTTCCAGCAGACGCGGGGCTTCCGCGCGCTGAAGCTGTGGCTCGGCCTGCGCGAGCTGGGCCTCGACCGCATCGGCGACCTGATCGAATCCAACATCGCGACGGCCGAGCGTCTCGCCCTCCTGGTCGGATCGGCGAGCGACCTCGAGCTCCTCGGCGGGCCGAGCCTGTCGGTCGTCTGCTTCCGCTACCTGCCGGGTCCGGAGACCGGTGATCGCTCGCCGGCCGAGACCGACGCCCTCAACCGGGCGATCGCGCGACGGATCCAGCGCGGGGGAGAGGCCTTCCTCGCCGAGACCGAGGTGCGCGGCCGTGCCGCGCTACGGATCTGCATCGTAAACGGCGGGGCCAGGCCGAGCGACGCGGATCGGGTGGTCGAACTGGTGCGTCGAGAGGGACGCGCGCTCACCGACGCTCGCGCTGGCCGACGCAGAGGCGACGTCTCGGCGGCCGCGTCGTGACCTCCCATGCTGCGCGCCCTGTCCCCGGCGGCCGGGCGCGGCAGGGCCGCGCACGAACTCGGGCCCCACCGACGCCGAAGACTGGGGACATCCCCGGGGCGCCACCGTGCCGGTCGGTCCATGGTCGTGCCGCCGGCCGATCCTCTCCCGGGGCCGGCGACCTCCGTGAACGAGCGCGGTAGCGCCCGGTCGACCCGGAAAGGCAGGCGTCTCCCATGCCGAAGAGCTTCCTGGTCTCGTTGCCCGAAGTCCTCGCTGGCGAGGGAGGCCGGCGTTCGATCGAGGCGGAGCGGGAGGCGATGCTCGAGCGTCCGGATGCCCCTCCGCTGCCGCCCCGAAGACCGCGGGTACGGCGCCGGCTCGTGCCGAGTCTCATGACGCGGCTCCTCGCGCGAGCGACCGGGTCTCCGCCGCCGCGTCCCACGGCACCGGGAACGATCGCCGGCGACGCGACCCGGAGGTGACGGGCATGGCCGGCCGGCGTCCTCGCGCCGGCGCGACCGGCCCGTCGGCTCCCGCCTGGCCCCATGACGCGCCTTCATCCGCGCGGCAGCAGCACCGGGCGCGGGTCCGACCCGCCGGTCGGGTCCGTGCCCGAGCCCGGCGCTCGGCGACATCCACTCGGAGGGGGACGCCCGCGACGCGAGTGCCCTCACGTCCACGGCCAGCGCACCCGTCGGCGACAGCGCCCTCCGGGGCACCCGGGAATCCCATCGGCGCGGCGACACGTGCCGGAGTCGCACATCCTGAGGTCGCAGCGACGCGTCCCCGAGCCGTTCCTGCGCCGGAGGATGGTGCTGTCGCCGGCCAGCGACTTTGTCCATCATGCGGCCAGCGATCCTGTCCTCAGCCTCGGTCCCGACGGCCACGCCAGGGATGATCCGAACCTGGCCGGCGGACGACCCCGCGGGGTGGTTGCGGGGCTGGCGACCAGCCGGG
>CAIYQJ010000119.1 GCA_903928275.1 uncultured Chloroflexota bacterium | reverse complement strand
GCGCTCATCCCGATCGGCCGCGGCCAGCGCGAGCTCATCATCGGCGACCGCCAGACGGGCAAGACCGCCATCGCTGTCGACGCGATCATCAACCAGAAGGGCCAGGAGCTCGTCTGCATCTACGTCGCGATCGGTCAGAAGCTCTCCACGGTCGCGAAGACGGTCGCGATCCTCGAGCAGTACGGCGCGATGGACCACACGATCGTGGTCGTCGCGGGCGCGGACGATCCGGCGCCACTCCAGTACCTCGCCCCGTACTCGGGCGTCGCGATGGGCGAGGAGGTCATGGAGAATGGCGTCGAGCTCGGCGGAAGGCTCGTGAAGGACGCCCTCTGCGTGTACGACGACCTGTCAAAGCACGCCTGGGCGTACCGCGAGATGTCGCTCCTCCTCCGCCGGCCGCCGGGCCGCGAGGCGTACCCCGGCGACGTCTTCTACCTCCACAGCCGGCTGCTGGAACGAGCGGCGCGCCTGAACGCCGCGAACGGCGGCGGGTCGCTGACGGCGCTCCCGATCATCGAGACGCAGGCCGGCGACGTCTCCGCCTACATCCCGACGAACGTCATCTCGATCACGGACGGCCAGATCTTCCTCGAGACCGACCTGTTCAACGCGGGCCAGCGTCCCGCGCTCAACATCGGCATCTCCGTCTCGCGCGTGGGCTCTGCGGCCCAGACGAAGGCGATGAAGAAGGTCGCCGGACCGCTCAAGCTGGACCTCGCGCAGTACCGGGCCCTCGCGGCGTTCGCGCAGTTCGCGTCCGACCTGGACAAGGCCACGCGCGACCAGCTCACGCGCGGCGAGAAGCTCTCCGAGGTCATCAAGCAGCCGCAGTACCAGCCGCTCGCCGTCGAGAAGCAGGTCGCGATCCTCTACGTCGCGACGAAGGGCAAGCTCGACGACATCCCGAACGGGCGCGTGAAGGACTTCGAGAGCGGCTTCTACCGGTTCCTCGAGACGGAGCGCCCGGACGTCCTCCGCTGGCTCGGCGGCACGCGGACCCTGACCGACGAGATCGCCGCGGGCCTCGACGAGGCGGTGGACACCTTCCGCGCGAGCTTCCTGGCGTGATCGCGGCGCTGGGATGAGACTCCGCCGCCGATACGACCCAGGGCAAGGCGACGCCGAGCACCCGAGCGCGCGGACTTCGTCGTGCGTAGGCGCGCGCGCGCAGACGGCAACGCGGCCATGGGCCCGCAGCAGCGGCCGGGGACAGCGGCATGGCTAGTCAGCGCGACATCCGGCGGCGGATCGGCGCCGTCAAGAACATCAAGCAGATCACCCGGGCGATGCAGTTCGTGGCCGCGTCCAAGCTCAAGCGCGCCCAGGACGCCACGCTCGCCGCGCGCCCATACAGCGAGAAGATCGACGAGGTCATCGCCGACCTCGCGACGGTCCTCTCCGGCGAAGACCATCCGCTCTTCGCGAAGCGGGACGGCGGGACGCGCCTCATCGTGTTCATCACGACCGATCGCGGCCTGACCGGCCCCCTGAACACGAACGCGATCCGCTTCGCGCTCCGCGAGGTCGTGGAGCACGACGCGAGCGGGGGCGGGCTCACGCTCGTCACCGTGGGTCGCAAGGGGCGCGACGCCATGCGCCGCGCCCACGTCCCCGTCGAGGCGCACTTCAGCGGGTTCGGCGACCGGCCGACGTTCGGCGATGTCACCGCGCTCGCACGTCTCGTGACGGACGACTTCCTCGCCGGCACCTACAGTCGCGTGGACCTGGTCTTCACCCGCTTCGTGAGCACGCTCACGCAGCGGCCCACCCTGGACCGGCTGCTCCCGATGGAGCCGCGCCCCGACACGGAGGGCGTCCCCGGCAACCAGTTCCTCTTCGAGCCTGACCCTTCCACCGTCCTCCGGCAGCTCCTGCCGAGGTACGTGGCCACCCGCATCTACCAGGCGGTCCTCGAGAACACCGCGAGCGAATGGTCCAGCAAGATGGTCGCGATGAAGAACGCGACCGAGAACGCCGAGGAGCTCATCGAGGACCTGACGCTCTCGTACAACAAGGTCCGCCAGGCCAACATCACTCGCGAGATGACGGAGATCGCGTCCGGCGCGAACGCGCGCTGAGACGCCGGATGGAGGCATGACGACGCACATGGCGACCGCCGCACTTGCGACCGGACGCGTGATCCAGATCACCGGACCGGTCCTCGACATCGAGTTCCCGGCGGGCAGGCTGCCCGCGATCTACAACGCCGTGGAGATCGTGCGCGAGGGCCACGACCCGCTCGTCTGCGAGGTGCAGCAGCACCTCGGCAACGACTGGGTCCGCGCCGTGGCGATGACGACGACGGACGGCCTCGCCCGCGGCACCGAAGCGCGCGACACCGGCGCGGCCATCCAGGTCCCGGTCGGCGAGGTCACCCTCGGGCGCGTCTTCGACGTCCTCGGCCATGCCATCGACGAGAAGGGCCCGGTCAACGCGACGACGTTCCTGCCGATCCACCGGCCGGCACCCGCATTCGACCAGCAGACCACCGAGACCGAGGTCTTCGAGACGGGCATCAAGGTCATCGACCTTGTCTGCCCGTTCGCCAAGGGCGGCAAGATCGGCATCTTCGGTGGTGCGGGCGTCGGCAAGACGGTCGTCATCCAGGAGCTGATCCGCAACGTCGCGCAGGAGCACTCCGGCTACTCCGTGTTCGCCGGCGTGGGCGAGCGCTCCCGCGAAGGCAACGACCTCATCCACGAGATGACCGAGTCGGGCGTCATCGCCAAGACGGCGTTCGTCTTCGGCCAGATGAACGAGCCGCCGGGCGCCCGCCTGCGCGTGGGCCTCACCGGCGTCACGATGGCGGAGTACTTCCGCGATGCGGAGGGCCGTGATGTCCTCCTGTTCATCGACAACATCTTCCGGTTCACGCAGGCGGGGTCCGAGGTCTCGGCGCTCCTCGGCCGGATGCCGTCCGCGGTGGGTTATCAGCCGAACCTCGCCACCGAGATGGCTGCGCTCCAGGAGCGGATCACCTCGACGAAGAGGGGCTCGATCACGAGCCTCCAGGCCGTATTCGTCCCCGCGGACGACTACACGGACCCGGCCCCGGCCACCACGTTCGGCCACCTCGATGCCACCATCCGGCTCGAGCGCTGGATCACCGAGCTCGGCATCTACCCGGCGGTGGACCCGCTCACGTCCACGTCGCGGATCCTCGATCCGAATGTCGTCGGCGTCGAGCACTACGACGTCGCGCGAGAGACGCAGCGCGTGCTCCAGCGCTACCGGGACCTGCAGGACATCATCTCGATCCTCGGCATCGACGAGCTGTCCGAGGAGGACAAGTCCACGGTGGCCCGCGCCCGCCGCCTGCAGCGGTTCATGAGCCAGCCGTTCTTCGTCGCCGAGATCTTCACCGGCCGTGCCGGCAGGTACGTGCCCATCAAGGACACGGTCGCGTCGTTCAAGGAGATCCTCGAGGGCAGGACGGACGCACTGCCGGAGCAGGCGTTCTTCCTCGCGGGCACCGTCGACGACGTTCGCGAGAACGCCGCGAAGCTCGGAGCGTAGGCCGGCGCCATGTCGCTTCTGCTCGAGATCGTCACCCCCGAGAAGCTCGCCTACCGTGACCAGGTCGACGAGGTCCTCGTGCCCGGAGCGGACGGCCAGCTCGGGATCCTCCCGCACCACACGCCGCTCATCGCGACGCTCGGGGTCGGCGAGCTGAGGATCCGGAAGGGAGCCGCGGAGGAGTACTTCGCGATCGTCGGCGGCTTCCTCCAGGTCCGACCGGACAAGGTCGTCGTGATGGCCGAGACCGCCGATCTCGCGTCGGAGATCGACCTGGAGCGCGCCCAGCAGGCCCGCAGGGACGCCGAGTCGGCACTCTCCTCCGCGTACGTGGAGGCCGCGGACGTCGCCGCCGCGCGCGCGGCTCTCGACCGAGCGCTCGTCCGGATCCGCGTCGCGGAGCGACGCCATCGCGAGGGTCCCCGCGCCCGCGGCTGACGCCGAGAGCGCGAGAGCCCGCGCCTCCGGCCGCAGGGTCGGAAGGGAGCATCGTGGCCGACGCACGCCCGTTCCGCTGGGAATACACGCCGCCCGTCGTCCCGCGCGAGATCTTCCGCGTGGAGGGAGGTCGCGCCCTGCGCGGCTCCGTCGCGATCAGCGGGGCGAAGAACGCCGCGCTCAAGATGATGGCCGCCGCCGCGCTCACGGGTGAACGATGCCGCCTGACGAACGTCCCGGAGATCGAGGACGTGAACGTCATGGCCGACACGCTCCGCGACCTCGGAGTCGTCGTGGACCACCCGGAGCCGAACACGTACGAGATCGCCGCCGGCGACGTGGACTGGCTCTTCGTGCCGCTCGAGGCGGCCGCCAAGATGCGCTCTTCCTTCATGCTCCTCGGGCCGATCCTCGCCCGGTTCGGGCGGGTCATCATGAGCAACCCGGGCGGAGACCGGATCGGGCGCCGACCGGTGGATCTCCACGTGGACGCCATGCGTGCGCTCGGCGCCGAGATCGAGTACCGCAACGGCTACTACTTCGCGAAGGCCCCGGGCCGCCTGCGCGGAGGCCTCGTGGAGTTCCCCTTCGTCACGGTGATGGGGACGGAGAACGCGATCCTCGCGGCGACGCTCGCCGACGGCCACACGACGATCCGACCCGCCGCCCAGGAGCCGGAGATCGACGACCTCATCGAGATGCTGCGGAAGATGGGTGCGGAGGTCGAGCGCACCGCCCCGGACGTCATCGAGATCGAGGGCCGGCGCCGGCTCCGCGGGGCCGAGCACCGGGTGATCCCCGACCGGATCGAGGCCGGGACGTTCGTCGTCGCGGCGGCGATCACCGGCGGCGACGTCGCCGTGGAGGGGGTCGACTGCGACCACCTGGGTGCCTTCCTCGACGTCGTCATGCGGATGGGCGTGTCGATCGCGTGTGGGCGTGACCGGATCGAGGTGCGCGGCGCGCCGCCCGGGAGTGGCGCCTATACCGCCGTCGACGTCTTCACGGCGCCCTACCCGGGATTCGCGACCGACCTCCAGCCTCCGACCGGCGTCCTCCTCTCGCAGGCGACCGGAACGAGCCGCATCGACGAGACGATCTACGAGGACCGCCTCGAGTGGCTGTCCGGGCTTGCGAAGATGGGCGCCACCGTGCGCGTCCTCGACCAGCACCGCGCCGAGATCGACGGACCGGCTCACCTCGTGGGACGCGACATCGAGATCGGCGACCTGCGAGCCGGCGCGTCGATGATCCTGGCCGCGCTGACCGCCGACGGGACCTCGGTCATCCACGGCGCGCACCACGTCAAGCGAGGGTATGAGAACATCGAGCGCAAGTTCCTCGATCTTGGCGCGCGGATCGAGCGCCTCCCGGAGGGTCACGTCACGTCCGCATGAAGATCGGCATCGACCTCGGTACCGCCAACGTCCTCGTCTACGTGCAGGGCAGGGGCATCGTCATCCAGGAGCCCTCCGTCGTCGCCGTGAGCGAGGACAACCGCATCGTCGCGGTCGGCGAGGAGGCCCGGGACATGATCGGCCGGACGCCCGGCAGCATCACGGCCATCCGCCCCATGAAGGACGGCGTCATCGCCGACTACGTCATCACGGAGGCGATGCTGCGGTACTTCATCGGGCGCGCCACGAAGGGCTCGTTCAGCCTCCAGAAGCCCGAGGTGATGATCAGCGTCCCGGCCGGCGTGACGAGCGTGGAGAAGCGCGCGGTGCGCGACGCGGCCCTCCAGGCTGGAGCGCGCGAGGCGTACCTCATCGAGGAGCCGCTCGCTGCGGCGATCGGCGCGAACGTCCCCATCAGCAGCCCGTCGGGGAACATGATCATCGACATCGGCGGGGGCACGGCCGAGATCGCGGTCATCAGCCTTGGCGGGATCGTCGTCAGCCAGAGCCTGCGGATCGGCGGGAACCGGTTCGACGAGTCGATCGCGAGCTACATCCGCAAGAAGTACAACCTCATGATCGGGGAGCGCACCGCCGAGGACGTGAAGATCCAGATCGGCACCGCTCTGCCGCTGGAGCGTGAGCTCCAGATGGAGGTCCGCGGCCGCGACCTCATCGCGGGCCTGCCGCGCACGATCCCGATCACGAGCTCGGAGGCGATGGAGGCGATCGAGCTGCCCCTCCAGGCCGTGGTCACCGCGGTGCGCCAGGTCCTCGAGCAGACCCCGCCCGAGCTGTCGAGCGACATCATCGACAAGGGGATGGTCATGTCCGGCGGCGGCGCGCTCCTGCGCAGCCTCGACCGACTCCTGACCCAGGTGACGGGCGTGCCCTGTCACGTCGCCGAGAACCCCCTGAACTGCGTCGCGATGGGCACCGGGATCGCGCTCGAGCACTTCGACTTCTTCAAGAAGTCGCTCGTCCAGCAGGTCTGACGGCCCACCGATGACGGGCGAGGCTCGCTCCTTCGTCGACCTCCACTGCCACACGAGCGCGAGCTTCGACTCCCTGTCCGACCCGCTGAAGGTCATCCGTGCCGCGCGATCGCGCGGCCTCACGCACCTCGCCATCACCGATCACGACACGATCGATGGTGCCCTCCGGGCCCGGGACGCCGCGCCGGACGGCCTGACGGTCATCGTCGGCGAGGAAGTGAAGACGGCCGCAGGCGACCTCATCTGCGTCTTCCTCCAGCGCGCGATCCCGCCCGGGCTCTCCGTCGCCGAGACCGTGGCCGCCGCGCGCGAGCAGGGTGGCCTCGTGGGCATCCCGCACCCGTTCGACGGCTACCGGAGCTCGCTCCTCAAGGACGAGGGCCTCACCTCGATCGCCGGGCTGGTTGACTGGGTCGAGACCCACAACGCGCGCGTCGTCTTCGGGGGCGGGAACGAGAAGGCGGCCGCGTTCGCCGCCGAGCACGGCCTGCCGGGGGTCGCGGTGTCGGACGCGCACACGATCCTCGAGGTGGGGGTCGCGTCCACCGTCGTCTCCGGCGACCCGTCCACCCCTGCCGGCCTCCTCGCCGCGCTCCGCGACGCGCAGCTCACGACCGGACACGCGACCTACTTCGTGCGGCTCATGACCCCGGCCGCCAAGGTGGTGCAGCGCCTGCGCGGCGTCCGTCGCGTCCCGGGCCCGCCCGGCAGGCCGGAGGGGACCGGGTGACAGGGCCGCAGGACCCGCCGCCGGTGGCGCCGCGCGGCGAGAGCCCGCTCGAGAGCCCGCTCCACCTCGAGGAGGAGCTCCTCGAGGATCCGGGGACCGCCGAGCGCGAGATCACCGCCGACCAGGTCTCGATCGGTCGGCGCCTCCGCCAGCCGCGGACGATCATCTCGATCGTCGTCCCGCTCGCCATCATCGCGATCTTCTTCTTCCTGTATCGCGACCGGCTCGCGCAGGTCCCGCAGCTCATCCTCCAGGCGAACCCCGTCCTCGTGCTCGCTGCCTTCGTCGTCTACTACCTCGCCTTCCCGGTGCGCGGCTACCGGTGGGCGCTGCTGCTGCGATGGACGAGCTTCCGGCTGCCCTCGAAGGACGCGACCGAGATCCTCTACCTCTCCTGGTTCGTGAACTGCGTGGTGCCGGCCAAGCTCGGCGACGTGTATCGCGCGTACCTGTTGAAGATCAACAGCACCGCGTCGCTCAGCCGGACGTTCGGGACGGTCTTCATCGAGCGGATCGTCGATCTCATCGCGATCGCCGTGATGGGCCTGGCGGCCGGCTACTGGAGCTTCCGGAACGGGATGCCGCCCGCGATCAAGGTCGTCTTCATCGTCGGGATCGTCGTCGTCATCGTGCTCGCGGTGGGACTGTTCACGATGCGCAACTTCGGCCGCCGGATCCTGACCCGGTTGCCGATCCCGACGCGGTTCGTGGAGCTCTACGATCGCTTCGAGGAGGGGGTCTTCGGGGCGGTCACCCTCCGCCGCCTGCCCTTCCTCGCCCTGCTGACCGGCGTCATCTGGCTCAGCGAGGGGCTGCGCCTGTATCTCGTGGTCCAGGCGCTCGGGTTCCCCGACGTGGAGCTCGGGCTCTCCGGTGCGATCTTCGTCGCGCTCATCGGCTCCCTCCTGACCGCCATCCCGCTCAGCCCTGCCGGCCTCGGCTTCGCACAGGCGGGCGTCATCGGCGTCCTCACGGTCGCCTACAACATCCCGCTGCCGGAGGCCACCGCGATCACGATCCTCGACTGGGTGATCAGCGTCCTCTCGATCATCGTGTTCGGGGCGATCCTCTACCTCGTCTCGAAGAAGCCACGCGGCGAGGGTCGGATCGTCGAGGAGCCCGCTCCGGCCTGAGGCATGCGCGGGCGCTGCCATCGGTACCGTTTGCGGCCGGTACGCGCGGCCGACCCCGCGAGGTACGACCGGGCCATTCCTCGGTGCGCGGATGCGCCGCATAGTGACCTCGGTGCTTGAAGAGCGCCAGATCGACGAAGGGGTCACGATGATCGAAGGCCAGGGCGGCCGCCCGTTCAACGAATGGCTGCGCGCACAGCTCCGCGCGAAGAAGATGTCGCAGCGCCAGCTCGCGCAACAGTCGGGCGTCGACCATTCCACGATCTCCCGGCTCATCCGCGGTGACCGGACGCCGTCGCTCGAGACCGCGACGAAGCTCGCCCGCGGCCTCCGCGAGCTGCGGGACGGGCAGGAGCCCACGCAGTACCTCGGGATGATCCAGCAGTCTTCCGCGAACCCCGTCGCTCGGGTCGAGTACGCGCTCCGCGCCGACGAGACGCTCGACGAAGACGACGTGCGCACCCTGATGGAGGCGTACCTGGCCGCGCGAGTCCGGAAGATCCGTGGCGCGGTCGCCCGCGTCGCCCATGCCGGATCCGCGGCGCAGGCTCCGCGTGCGCTGGCGGCCGTCGCGCGTTCCGTGCCGGGCGCCGATCGGCGCACCCTCGGCGCCTCGAGCACCGTCTACCCGATGCCGTCCGCGGTCGCCGCCAGGCGCGGCGGCTGATCGCCGGCGCCGGCCCCGCCCGGCCGCGACCAGCGCGGCGGTCACTCCCGACGCACGAACAGCGTCACCGTCCGGCCAGGCGCCGGCCGCGACCCGCTCGGGATCCGTCGCCCGGTCATCCGGGTGCCGTGAGCGACGCGGACCCGCGGGAGCGAAGGGCCTCGGCAGGCACGGGCTCGGGCGCGAGCCCGGCCGCGATCAGCAGCGCATTCCGGACGTTGAGCGCGTCGTATCCCTCGTCCATCCCCGGCGTCTCGAGGTAGTGGGGGACCCCCGCGAGGACGGGGTGCGTGAGGAACCGGTGCAGCCCGCCGATCCCGATCCGTCCGGCTCCGAGATGGGCGTGGCGGTCGTGGCGCGATCCGCGATCCGCCCTGGAATCGTTGAGGTGGACCATCGCGATGCGGCCGCGGCCGAGGAGGGAATCGACCCGTGCGAGGAGGTCGTCGACGCCTTCACCGTCACCGATGGCGTAGCCGTACCCCCACAGGTGCGCCGTGTCGAGGCAGAAACCGATCCGGTCGGTGTCGACGCCGATCTCGGCACAGGCATCCACGATGTCCGCGAGATCCTCCACGGTCGTGCCGACCGCGAACCCGCCACCCGCCGAGTTCTCGAGGACGACGAGGGGCGCGTCCGGCCCACCCGGCACCCGCCCGAAGGCGAGGCCGATCCCCTCCGCCAGGCGTCGGATGCCGGTCTCGCGTCCGGCGCCGCGATGCGAGCCAACGTGGATGTTCACGAACCGGGCGGCGAACCCCGGCGCGACCACGAGCTCGGAGACGAGCAGCTCGACCGACCGGCGGTACAGCTCCTCCTCCGGGCCGGCGAGGTTCACGAGGTACGGCGCGTGGACGGCCACGGGGCCCACGTCCCGCTCGGCAAGTCGAGCGCGGAAGGCGGCCTGCTCGGCGGGAGGCTCGCTCCGGCGACGCCAGGACGTGGGATTGTCCGTGAAGATCTGGAGCGCGCCACCGCCCACGTCCGCGATCCGATCGACGGCCGCGACCAGGCCGTTCGCGAGCGGCAGGTGCGCCCCGAGGACCCGCCCGTCCGGGAGCGTGGGGCGCGCGTCAGTCATCGGTCCTCGACGAGGCGAGCGAAGCGTGCGAGCGCGTCGCCGCACTCGACCCTAGGAGGTGCCGCCCGCCTTCGTCGGCTTGGCGGGAGCCGGTCGCTTCGGCGTGTACGCCCCACCGACCACCGGTTCGATGAGGCCGTAGGCTCCGTCAGCGCGGCGATAGAGGACCGCGATCCGCTCGTTCTCCGCGTTCACGAACAGGAAGAAATCGTGGCCGAGCTCGGTCATCCGTTCGATCGCGTCCTCTTCGAACATGGGTTCGATCGCGAAACGCTTCGTCTTCACGATCCGCGGGGCGACGACTGTCTCGGCGGTCCCGTCGGCGATCCGTCGAAGGAGCTCCTTCTCCTCCCTGGGCCGAACACGGCCTGCCCGCGGTCTCTCGAGATGGTCCACCGCGCGCCGCTCGATCTTGTCGACGACCTCGTCGATGCCGGCCTCGTGGGTGGGACCGGCGGCGCTGCTGCGAAGCGTCTCTCCGTCGATCACGAGCGTGATCTCGACGATCCGCGAGTCCTCGGAGATCCGGTGCTGCTCCGTGGACAGCTCCACGACGGCTTCCGAGCGGTCGTCGAGAAATCGCTCGAGCCGCGCCATCTTGCGCTCGGCGTACGTGCGCGTGCGTTCGGGTACGTCGATGTTCTTGCCCTTGACGATCGTCCTCACGGATGACCTCCCGTGGGCGGAGCGACGCACGCGGTCACGGTCCGTCCGCGCCGATCGAACGTCGCTGGAGCCGGTGTCACAACTCGAGTATACGTGCAGGACGCACCACCTCCGCCAGCGCCGGATGGGGCGATGTTGCCGGCCGGAGGTCCCGGGCACCGACCACCGTCACCGCTCCCTCGCGAGCGTGAGTGCCGACACCGCGATCGCTCCCGCGCGCAGGAGCGGTGCCGCGGCTTCACTCAACGTGGCCCCGGTCGTCATCACGTCATCGACGAGGATCACCCACCGGTCCCGCACGGCCGCGCCTGTCCCGCCGCGCAGGCCGAACGCGTCGCGGAGGTTGCGGGCGCGCGCCGACCGGTCCAGCTCGGCCTGCCGGGCCGTGGCCCGGCGCCGCTCGAGGGCGCGTGCGACCGGCAGTCCCAGCTGCCGGCCCGCGACGACGGCCAGGAGCTCCGCCTGGTCGTACCCGCGCTCGCGGCGCCGCGACGCGTGGACGGGCACCGGGACGAGAAGGTCCCCGGAGCACCCGGCATCGCTCCAACGGCGGGCCATGGCTCGGCCGAGCGGCTCGGCGAGACGACGCTCGCCCCCGTACTTGAGAGCATGGATCGCGGGCCGCCCGATCCCCGCGTAGGCGACGCACCACTCGTGCGCGACGAGCGGAAGGGGCACGTGCGAGGGCATCCCGACCGGCGTCCCGGGCGCGACGCCGCGGCGCCCCTGGAGTCCTTCCTCGCAGGCCGCGCAGAGCGCCGACCCCTCCGCCTCGCACCCCACGCAGCTTGGTGGAAGCGCCAGGTCGGCGAGCCGGGCCAGCCCGGTGGACGCGGCGCGGCCGGCCGCTCCGACCCGATCCGCTGCGCGTGAAGCGGGACGACGAGCGAGGCTCATGCTGCGAGGATGCCACCGACATCCCCGCAGGGGATCACCCGGCTCTCACCGCTCGATCGCGATGACGTCCCCTACGGCAGTCTCCGACGCGTCGACCGCTCCGACCGGCAGCTCGATGACCCCGGCTCCGCCGCGCACCCACCAGACGACCCCGGTCCACGGCCGGAGAGCCCGCCGGAGGCCGACGACCGTGCGAGTCCCGTCGGCACCGGCCGGGCCGAGGAAGACGCAGTCGATCGGGAAGCGCATGAAGAGCATGTGGATGCTCGGCGAGCCCGGCAGCCACAGCCCGGCTCCATCCGCCAGGGACGCGCGCCCCATGAGTCCCATGAAACGGGCCCAGAAGCTCTCGCCGAGCTCGAGCGGTTCCGCGATCAGCGTGTCGCGCGTGAGGTTGCGTGCGGTAGCCACGCGCTGGACTGCGCCCTAGACTCCGGTCAAGCGGGTCATGATCAGGATGAGCGCCGGACCCAGGATGACGATGAACAGGGACGGGAAGATGCACCCGACGAGCGGGAAGAGCATCTTGATCGGCGCCTTCTGCGCCATCTCCTCCGCTCGTTGGCGACGCTCGATCCGGAGCTGCTCCGACTGGACCTGAAGGACCTTGCTGATCGAGACGCCCAGCGTCTCGGCCTGGATGATCGCGGAGATGAAGTTCGTGAGCGCCGGGACGTCCGTGCGCGGGACGATGTCCCGGAGCGCCTCTCGTCTGGCCTTCCCCATCCGCAGCTCTGCAAGTGCGCGCCGGAACTCGTCCGGCAGCGGGCCGCGCAGTTTTTCGACAACCTTCGCGAGCGCCGCGTCGAAGCCGAGACCCGCCCGGACCGAGATCGTGAGCAGGTCCAGGGCGTCCGGGATCTCGAGCACGATCTGCGCCTGCCGCGCCTTGACGCGCCTGCTCAGCCAGAACTCGGGGGCGACGTACCCGATGCCCACGCCACCGGCGCCGAAGGCGATCGCGAGAAGCAGCCCCATGTGGAGCACGACCAGTGCGAGCGCGAAGAGGAGGATCGCGCCGACCGCGGAAGCGATGATCTTGACGCCGAGCCACTCCTGGACGCGGATCTGGCCCGGGTTCCCCGCCTGGGCGAGTCGCGCCTCGGTTCGCTGTGTGAAGGTCGTGGATGTCCACCGCCGCGTCAACCCGGACAGCCGTGACGCGAATGGGCGGAGTGTACGCTCGACGAACGGCTGCTGGAGCTCGAGCTCCTCGAGTGACCTCGCCTGCATCGTCCCCAGCTGCGACAGCCGGGCCTGGACAGGATCGGCCGAGCGCCCCGCCGCGACCGCGAACGCGATGAGGATGATGGAGCCTGCGGCGACCGCCGCGATGATGACCGGCAGGAGGGTGGGCATGATCAGACCTTGATGTCCACGATTCGGCGGATGATGAGGAAGCCGACGAGCATCAAGAAGCCGGCGAAGCCGAGGACGACTGCCCCCAGCGGGAGTCCGAGCGCCTCGGGGGGCTTCTGGAACATGGGCTCCATGAACTTCGGCGAGATGACAAACAGGACCCCCATCAGGCCGATCGGGAGGGCGGCCACCACGTAGCCCGAGATCCGCTGCTGTGCGGTGAGGGTGCGGATCTCGCCCTTGATCCGCACTCGCTCCCGGATCGTGTAGGCGATGGAGTCGAGGATCTCGGCGAGGTTCCCGCCGACCTGGTGCTGGATCGTGATCGCCGTGACGAGGAGCTCGAGGTCCTCGGACCGCACCCGCCGCACCATGTTCTCCATCGACTGGTCGAACGGCAGGCCCAGGTTCACCTCGCGGATGACGCGGAGGAACTCCGTCGAGATCGGCGGCCGCGATTCGCGCGTGACGAGCTCGATCGCCTGGAGGAACGACGAGCCGGCGCGCAGGGCGTTCGCGATGAGGGTGATCGTGTCCGGGAGTTGCTTGTTGAATGCGTTCAGGCGCGAGCGCTTGCGGCGACCCACGTAGAAGCGTGGGAGCATGAATCCGACCACGGCCCCGACGATGAGGAAGACCGGGTTACCGAGGGTCGGGAGGAACGCGGACACGACCATGAGGAGCAGGGGCACGCCGATCGTGCAGCCCGCGATGACGAGCAGGTATTCGCTCACCCGCAGCTTCAGGTCCGCACGTGCGAGATCCGTGGCCATGTTGGCCGCGAAGCTTCGGCGCTCCACGACCTTGTTGAACTGGCCCAGCGCCACGCTCTGCTTCAGGAGGTCCCCGATCGACGGCGACGGCTTGTCGGTCGCCTTCGACTCCTCCGTCCGCGGCGCCGTCGAGGCGTAGCGCTCGAGGCGCCCGCTGATCCCTCGGGACGAGGCAGCCCCGGAGACCGCGTACGCGATGAGGATGATCGCGACTGCCGCGATCGCGGCGAGGGCAAAGGCTGCGGACGTCATTCCCGAGCCCCGATCAGAACGTGAACCCGAAGAGGCCCGGCGGCAGCCGGATCCCCATCACTTC
>CAIYQJ010000118.1 GCA_903928275.1 uncultured Chloroflexota bacterium | reverse complement strand
CGGCCGGGCGGCGGCGCGCGTGGCGCCTCGCGGCGTCAGCGCTCATCGTCGCCGACCTCGCCATCGGCGTCGCCTACGCGCCGCTGTTCATCCTCCTCATCGCGACCGGGCGGACGCGAGGCGCCGACTTCACCGCCTTCTACACCGGGTGGCGCATCGTCCTCGAGGGGCACGGGAATCAGTTATACGACGCCGCCACGCAGGCGGCGTTCCAGCAGCGGATCCTCGCCGGCGAGACGTTCAGTTCGGGCCTCAACCCGTTCAACAACCCGCCCCACATGGTCCTTCCCTATCTTCCCCTCGGTCTCCTTCCGCTCGACACGGCGTTCCTGGCCTGGACCTTCATACAGGTCGGACTCCTCGCGGCCATCGGCGTCGTGCTCCTGCGCGGTGTCGCGACCGACTGGACGCGCATCGAGCGCGTGGGACTCGTCGCGGTCCTGGTCGCGTTCCCGCCACTTGCCATCACCTTCTTCCAGGGTGCCTTCGCACTGGTCCTCCTCATCGGCGTCGCGTGCGCGTGGACCGCGATGCGGCGTGGGCACGACGCGTGGGCCGGCGCGTCGCTGGGGTTCGCGTCCATCAAGCCCCAGGGCATGCTCACGCTGGGGGTGGCGGCGGTCCTCTGGCGGCGTCCAGCGGCGCTCGTCTCATTCGCGGCCACGTCGCTTCTGATGGCGGCGCTCGCCACGCTGGCGCTCGGCCCCGCCATCTGGGGTTCGTACGTCTCGTTCCTGGGAACGTACACGTCGTCGTTCGATCGACTCAGCGTGGATCCAGCGGTGATGTGGAACCTGCGCGGGACACTCACGCTCATCCTGGGCGCCGGGTCCGCGCAGGTCATCAACGCGGTCTCCTACGCCGGCCTCGCCGCGGCCGTCATCGTCACCGCGTTCCTCTGGCGTCGCGGATGGCCGCGCACCCTGGGTCGAGACGTCGCTGCCCTCCGGTTCGCGTTGACGATCGTCGTCGGCCTCCTGCTCAGCCCGCACCTCAACCCGCACGACGACGTGATCGCCGTCCTCGCCCTCGCGCTCGGCTACGGCGCTCTGAGAGGCAGCACGCTCGGTCGAGTGCTCGCCGTGGGGGCGCTCATCGCGCCGGGCGCCATCCTCCTGGTCAACGGGATCGCTGCGGATGCACCGACGAACCTGCCGATCAGGCTTCCGACCGTCCTCCTCGTCGCTCTTGCGGCGATCCTGGCGACCGGGCTGCGTGTCCGTCGAGACCGTCCGACGATCGCCTGACCACTAGACTCCACGCGATGGAACCCGTGTCGCTCGCGATCGTGCTGCCCGCCTACAACGAGGAGGCGAGGCTCGGTGCGGGGCTCGACGAGCTCTTCGCCTACCTGTACACGGACCGCGCGCGCGACGCCCTCCCGGCGGACGTCCGTGTCCTCGTCGTCGATGACGGCAGCACCGACGGCACGGCCGCGATCGTCCATCACCGGCCGGAGGCGGTCGCCCGGGCCGATGGCACGCCGCCGCGACTGGCGATCCTGACCGTCCCGCACGGCGGCAAGGGCGCGGCGGTGCGCGCCGGCATGCTGGCCGCGGCCGGCGATCTGGTGGTCTTTGCCGATGCCGACATGGCAACCCCGCCCGACGAGCTTGTGCTGATTGTCGAAGCCCTGCAGACGGCCGATGCCGCCTATGGCAGCCGGATCCAGGCGGACGGGTCCGACATGCGCAAGACGCAGCCGGCCTG
>CAIYQJ010000117.1 GCA_903928275.1 uncultured Chloroflexota bacterium | reverse complement strand
GCTGGGGGCGGTGAAACGGCGGGTCGCGGCGCCGGCGGCGGCTGTCGAAGGCGGATCCACCGCTGGGGGCGGTGGAACGGCGGGTCGCGGCGCCGGCGGCGGCTGTCGAAGGCGGATCCACCGCTGGGGGCGGGGCTACCCCTCGATCCGCTCGACGACCGTCGCGATCCCCTGCCCGACCCCGATGCACATGGTGGCGAGGCCATAGCGGCCGCCGGTCCTGCGGAGCTCGTGCACGAGCATCGTCACGAGGCGTGCCCCGCTCATCCCCAGCGGGTGGCCGAGCGCGATCGCACCGCCGTTCACGTTGAGCTTCGCGGGGTCCAGCCCGAGCTCGCGCGCGCACGCGACCGACTGGCTCGCGAACGCCTCGTTCATCTCGACGAGGTCGAGGTCGGCGACGTCGATGCCGGCGCGGGCGAGCGCCTTGCGCGTCGCCGGCACCGGGCCGATCCCCATGACCTGTGGGTCCACACCGGCGACCGCCGTCGACACGACGCGGGCCATGGGCCGCAGGCCCAGCGAGCGAGCGGTCTCCGCCTCCACGAGCAGGAGCGCGGCCGCGCCGTCGTTGATGCCGCTGCTGTTCCCGGCGGTCACCGTGCCGCCCTCGCGGAAGGCCGGTCGGAGCCTCGCAAGCGCCTCCGCGCTCGTGTCGGCGCGCGGATGCTCGTCGCGGCTCACGACGATCGGGTCGCCCTTCCGCTGGGGGACCGTGATCGGGACGATCTGCTCGTCGAATCGACCGGCCACCTGCGCCGCCACGGCGCGCCGCTGGCTCTCGAGCCCGAACGCGTCCTGATCCTCGCGCGAGACGGCCCAGCGGTCGGCGACCTCCTCCGCGGTCTCGCCGAGCGAGATCGGCGGGTAGAGCGACTGCATCCGCGGGTTTGCGAACCGCCAGCCGATCGTCGTGTCCACGAGCTCGTGCGTCCCGCGCTCCCAGGCGGCCTCCGGCTTCAGGGCGACGTAGGGCGCCCGGGTCATCGACTCCACGCCGCCGGCGATGAAGACGTCGCCGTCCCCGGCCGCGATCGCGTGCGCTGCCGAGTTGATCGCCTGGAGCCCGCTCCCGCAGAGCCGGTTCACGGTCAGGCCACCGACCTCGACCGGAAGGCCCGCGAGCAGGAGGGCCATGCGCGCGACGTTGCGGTTGTCCTCGCCCGCCTGGTTCGCGCAGCCGAGGATGACGTCCTCGATCGCGGCGGGGTCGATGCCGGTCCGGTCCACCACGGCGCGGATGACCGCCGCCGCGAGGTCATCGGGACGGACGGACGCGAGGGCGCCGCCGTAGCGGCCGATCGGCGTGCGGACCGCGTCGACGATCCAGGCTTCGCGGAGCGGGCGGCGCGGGTCTCGGCTCATGGGTCGGATGGTACCGCTCGAGGGGCGGCGGGCCTTGGGGTGCGCGTCTGGTGCGCGGACGCACCGGGAAGGGGGTCGAGCGAGGGGCGGCTGTCGATCCCACGGCGCGGCATCGTCTCGCTGCCTCGTGGCGATCACGGATGGGTCGACACGGGTCACCTCCAGGAACTTGACCGATTTGTACCTGATGGGTACATTCGGGTCATGGATGAACGAGATCTTCGCGAGATCGCCGCGATCCAGCACGGCTTCTTCCGGGCCGACCAGGCACGCGCTTCCGGGCTGTCGTACCGGTACCTCGCGCGCGCCAGGGAGCGCGGCGTCATCGTCAGCGTGCGGCACGGGCTTTACCGGTTCGCGCAGTTCCCGTCGGACCCGGATGACCACCTCCACGAGATCGCGGTGCTCGCTCCGGGCGCCGTCTTCAGCCACGCCACCGCCCTCGCGATCCACGGCCTCTTGGAGAACGCCTCGCGCAAGACCCATCTCTCGGTGTCGCCCGAGTCCGGGCTCAAGGATCGCCAACAGCTCGAGATCCATCGCACGCGCCTCGGGCCCGACGAATGGGAGGTGGCGCACGGACTTCGAGTGACGAGCATCGCGCGGACCCTGCGTGACGCGGCGAGAGCCGGCGTCGATCCCCGAGGCCTGCGAGCTGCGTTTCGTGACGCGCGTCGAACCGGGCGGCTGACCGAGACGCAGGCGCTCTCGTTGCTGGAGATGCACCCCTATTCGCTCGATTGGACCCCGGACGTGGGACGGACAAATCCGGGCGGTCCCCGGACGCGGCGGCCGCTTGCTGCCGGGGACCTCCCCGACTGGGAGACACTGCTGCTCGCCGCCGCTCGCCTTCAGGGCCTTCTGCCCGGCAGCACGCTGGTGGGCGGAACGGCTGCGGCCCTGATCGCGCAGCATCGCCGCTCAGACGACGCCGACCACGTGCTCGCAGGGCTTCGTGAGAGGTTCGACGAGGTGCTCGAGCAACTCGAAGCGGCCGCCGGATGGCGGACCGCCCGGGTCCAGTCGCCCGTCGTCATCAAGGGCCGCCTCGACGGGATCCTGACCACGGTGCGCAACCTGATCCGCAGCGAGCCGCTCGAGGTGCAGGAGATCGCCACCGAAGGCGGGACGATCACCCTGCCGACCCCGGGGGAGATGCTCCGGATCAAGGCCTATCTCGTCATCACGCGCAACACTGTCCGCGACTTCCTCGATGTGGCTGCGCTCTTCGACACGATCGGGATGGATGCTTCGCTCGACGCCCTGGCGTCTCTCGACCGGCTCTATCCCCAGGACGGGGACCGCGGGGCAGTGCGCCATCAGCTGCTCCGCCAGCTCGCCGGCCCTCATCCGATCGAAGAAGAGGCCGGGGTGGAGCTGGACATGAGCGAGTACAAGGACATCGACCCGCGCTGGGCCAGCTGGTCGGCGGTCACCGCGCGATGCCTGCGGCTCTCGGTCGCGATGGGCGAAGCCGTCGCCGAGGAGCGGGACGGCTGGCGCGATCTCGAGGTCGCACCGTGATCCACCGTCACCTCGCCCATCAGCGCCCGACGATGGCCGCGCTCGACGACCTCCTCGAGAACGGCACCCTTGCCGATTGGCGCCCCATCCTCGCGGACGTTCTCCGCGACCCCGGCGGCGAGACGGCCAGGCGGATCCTGCTGCTGGCCGAGCGGCGCGACTATCGCGAGGCTGGGGGCTTCTGGCGGGCGTTCATCGCCAAGGCGCGTTCCGATCAGCGCCAGGGGGATCACGGGTAGCTCGTGTCCACGAGCTCGTGCGTCCCGCGCTCCCGGGCGGCTTCGCGGAGCGGGCGGCGCAGGTCTCGGCTCATGCGATGGATGGTATCGCCCGCGGAGGGGCGGGCTTCCGGGGGCAGCGCGGCCACCCAGACGCGACCGGGGAGTGCGCGGACGCACCAGTCAGCCTGACGCCCTCGGGGTGCCCGGCAGATTGACTCCGGGCCTCGAGCGACGAACACTTCGCGATG
>CAIYQJ010000116.1 GCA_903928275.1 uncultured Chloroflexota bacterium | reverse complement strand
GTCCACCGACCGGTCTCCCGGAGGCGTCCCGATGACCGAGCCGCTCGAGCCGACCGTCCCGTCGGCCCGTGCGGGCGCCCACTCCCGCGAAGATGCCGGCGCTCCCCTCCCCCCACACGTCCCCGGCGACCCCACGACCGCGAAGCCGTCGAACAAGGAGCGGATGGCGATCGAGCGCGTCGGCATGCCCGAGCGCCCGGCCGAGATCCGCGCCCGTGACTTCGCCGAGGTCAACCTGGGCTACACGGAGGCGCTCGCGTTCCTGGAGGCCGACCGCTGCCTCCAGTGCAAGAACCCCACGTGCATGGACGGCTGTCCCGTCCGGGTGGACATCCCGGGCTTCATCCTCCTGCTGCAGCAGGGCGACGTCCGCGGCGCGGCACGCTCCATGCTCACGGACAACGCGCTGCCGTGCGTGACCGGCCGCGTCTGCCCGCAGGAGATCCAGTGCGAGGGCCGCTGCGTCCGCGCCAAGAAGGGCCCGGCCGTCGCGATCGGCGCGCTGGAGCGGTACGTGGCGGACTGGGCCAACACCCACGAGGGCGCGGTCGTCCTCGACGTCCACGAGCCCACGGGCAGGAAGGTCGCGGTCGTGGGATCCGGCCCTGCCGGCCTCACCGCCGCGGGCGAGCTCGTGGGCCTCGGCCACGACGTGACGATCTTCGAGGCGTTCCACGCCCCGGGCGGCGTCCTCATCTACGGGATCCCGGAGTTCCGCCTCCCGAAGGACATCGTCCAGCAGGAGGTGGACCGTCTCGTGGCCCGCGGCGTGAAGCTCGAACCGAATGCCATCATCGGCAAGACGTGGACGCTCGGCGAGCTGCGCGATCGGTTCGATGCCATCTTCATCGCCGTGGGCGCCGGGCTGCCGATCTTCATGGACGTTCCCGGCGAGAACCTCAAGGGCGTCTACAGCGCCAACGAGTACCTCACCCGCGTGAACCTCATGGGCGCCTGGTCGGGGAAGACGGACACGCCGGTCCTCCACGGGCAGCGCGTGACGGTCGTGGGCGGCGGCAACGTCGCGATGGATTCCGTGCGGACCGGCCTGCGGATGGGCGCGGCGACGTCGTCGATCGTCTACCGCCGCGGCAAGGAGGAGCTCCCCGCCCGCAAGGAGGAGGTCCACCACGCCGAGGCGGAGGGCGTCGTCTTCGAGATGCTCACCGCACCGGTGGAGGTCCTCGGCGACGAGCACGGCTGGGTGACCGGCCTACGGTGCATCCGGATGGAGCTCGGTGAGCCCGATGCCTCCGGGCGCCGCCGGCCCATGCCCATCCCGGGCTCCGAGTTCGTCATGGAGACCGACATGGTCGTCGTGGCGATCGGCACGCGGTCGAACCCACTCCTCACGTCCACGGCGCCGGAGCTCGACGTCACCGAGCGCGGGTACATCAGGACGGACGAGACCGGGATGACGAGCATGCCGGGCGTCTTCGCCGGCGGCGACATCGTCCGCGGGGCCGCGACCGTCATCCTCGCGATGGGCGACGGGAAGACGGCCGCTCACGCGATCGACGACTACCTGCTCGGCAAGCGGGAGGCCGTCACGGCCTGACCTGGAGCGCGCACCCTTCCCCGACCGGCGGCCGCCCCGTGCCTAGGGCCGCGCGGCTCGCATCCGGTCGGCGATCACCTCGCGGACGCGGTCGGCGCTCACGCGCTCCTGCGTCATGGAGTCGCGATCGCGGATCGTCACTGCGCCGTCCTCGCGGGAGTCCACGTCCACGGTGACGCACCACGGCGTCCCGATCTCGTCCTGCCGGCGGTAGAGCTTCCCGATCGCGGCGGTGTCGTCGTAGACGGCCATGACGTCGCGCTGCAGGTCGCCCTTGATCCGGTGGCACAGCTCCACGATCTCCGGCCGCTTCTTCAGTAGCGGGAGCACTGCGACCTTGTACGGCGCCAGGTCCGGGTGGAACCCCAGGACGACCCGCTTCTCGCCGCGGACCTCCTCCTCGCGATACGCGTCGAGGAGGAACGTGAACGCTGCGCGGTCCGCGCCGGCCGACGTCTCGACGATCCACGGGACGAAGTGCTCCTCGGTCGCCGGGTCGAAGTACTCGAGGTTCTCGCCGGAGGCCTCCATGTGGCGCCCCAGGTCCCAGGCGCCGCGATTGTGGACGCCTTCGAGCTCCTTCCATCCGAACGGGAACCGGTACTCGACGTCCACGGCCTTCTTGGCGTAGTGGGCGAGCTCGTCGGGGGCATGCTGCCGCGTCCGCAGGCGGGCCGGCATCACGCCGTACGACTCGTACCACGCCTTCCGCCGGGGCAGCCACTCGTCGAAGGCCTCTGTCGCCCTGTCCGGGTGGACGAAGAACTGCATCTCCATCTGCTCGAACTCGCGCATCCGGAAGACGAAGTTGCCGGGGCTGATCTCGTTGCGGAACGCCTTGCCGACCTGGGCGATGCCGAACGGGACCTTCTTCCGGCTCGTCTCCTTCACGTTCTTGAAGTTCACGTAGATCCCCTGCGCAGTCTCGGGACGGAGGTAGATCTGCGCCGCCTCGTCCTCGACGGGGCCCATGAACGTCTTGAACATGAGGTTGAACTGGCGCGGCGGGCTCAGCTCGCCGTCGTCCGCCGGGCACCGCAGGCCGAGGCGCGCGACGACCCCGGGATCCCGGAAGTCGGTCTGCGTCAGCGACTCCGTGCCGGGCAGCTCGTCGAGGCGGTAGCGGCGTCGGCACGTCCGGCACTCCACGAGCGGGTCGCTGAACTCCGCGACGTGCCCGGACGTCACCCAGATCTGGGGCGCCATGAGGATCCCGGAATCCAGGCCCACGATGTCGTCGCGCTCCTGGACCATGGACCGCCACCAGGCGCGCTTGACGTTGTTCTTCAGCTCCACGCCGAGGGGGCCGTAGTCCCAGACCGCGTTGATGCCGCCGTAGATCTCGGAGCTCGGGTAGACGAACCCGCGCCGCTTCGAGAGACCGACGATGGTCTCGAGCTCCTTGACGGCGGGGCCGGGATCGGTGGCGGGGTCCACGACGTCGCGGGCATGCCGCGAGGCGGTCTGGATCGGC
>CAIYQJ010000115.1 GCA_903928275.1 uncultured Chloroflexota bacterium | reverse complement strand
CGGTACTCGTCGATCAGGTCCGACGCGGCCGCCTCGGCTGCGAGGGTCGCGCCGCCGATCGCGATGTCGCCCTCCCCCGGCTCAGCTCGCAGCCGCTCGATCTCCTCCGCGAGGCCGCCGGTGGCCAGGCGGGCAGTGCCCTGCACCGCCGACAGCGTGGTGGAGAACACCACCTTCGGGAGCGGCTTCCACAGTGCGGTCCACTCGATCTCCGCGTCGTCGAGCGATGGATCCTGGTCGGCGGTCTCCCAGTACAGCATCGTCTCGTACAGCCGGCGTCCCAGGAGATGGACGCCGACCTGTCGGATCTCGTCGATCCAGAAGCGAAAGACCTCCGGGTCGGGCACCGTCCAGTCGAAACCGCCGTCCGGCCCGGCGATGTAGCCGTCGAGCGAGATGCCCATCGAGTAGGTCACGTTGCGCATCGGAAGTCCTCCTCGGTCACGGGTACGACCATACGACCGCCGGACAAGGCTGGACGCATCGCGGCTCGCCGGATCTCCTGGGCCGCCACTGCCGGCGGGCGGCGGTGCGGGCCGCGACCGCCGCGCGGCCCGTGCGATGCTTGGACGCGTGACCGATCCCCGCGCTTCCGACGAGACGCGCATCGACCGCTGGCTGTGCGCGGTGCGTCTCGTGAAGACACGCCCGCTTGCGACGCGGTCGTGCGAGGGCGGCCACGTCCTCGTGAACGGGATGCCGGCGAAGCCGTCGACGAAGGTTCGCGCGGGGGACCGGGTGGAGGCCGTCATCGGCGACCGCACGCGCATCGTCGAGGTCGTGCGCCCGATCGAGTCGCGTGTCGGAGCCCCCGTCGCCGCGACGTGCTACGTGGACCACAGTCCGCCGGTCGTGCCGGATGCCGACCCGGGGATCATGCGCATCCGCGGGGAGGGCCGGCCGAGCAAGCGCGGCCGGCGCGAGCTCGAGCGCCTGCGCCGGACAGCCGACTCCTGAGCCCTGCCTTGCCGGTTCAGTTCCGGCGGCGCTCTCCGCCAGGCCCACCGCGGCTCCGCGTTGCCGGTGCAGCTCCCCGACGACGGTCGTCGGCGGGCGCCCCGCAGCGCCGGTCGCTCGAGGCCTTCGCGCCCAGCCAGCCTCGATGCCATGGGTGCCACGGGGTCGACTCCACTCGCCCCGACCAGCTGGGCCGGCCACCGGCCTCCGTTCAAGCGTCCACCCATGCGGCCCGGAGCGCTCAGACCAGCTCCTCCATGCCCCGGGTCACGATGGTAGGTGGCGTGTGCTCGGACCCCTCCGGGCGCCTGTTCACCACGGCCGGGGGTGGCTGGTCGGTCGTATCCGCGTCTGCGATCTCCTGAGCCTCAGGCCCGCGTGAGGACCTCGCGCAGCCGCAGGGCGAATCCTCCGGGATCGCCGGGCTGGCCGTGCTCGCCACCGAGGAAGCCGCCGTGGCCGCCAGGGAAGAGCACCGGCTCAGTGCCGAGCTCGTCAGCGACGGCGAGCGCGCCGCGATGGGCCATCTCACCCTCCGACTCGGCGCCGGCGCCGATCACGATCGTGGTGGAGGCGCCACGCAAGGCCTCGAAGTCGGGCTCGAAGTGCGTGCAGGAGACGATGTTCTGCCCCAGCAGGGGGTCCGTCCGGCCACCGTCGTCCTCGGTGGGCAGCCCGAACAACGCCGGATCAGGAGCGGGCTGGCTGGCGAAGTCCGCGTCCATCGGGCCCCGGTGGCCCACGGCCACGATGAACCGGGCCATGCCCGCACCGAACCCGCTCTGCTGGTAGGCGTCGTGGATCGCCTGGGTGACACCCATCGCGACCTCGCGATCCGCGAGGATCGAGGCGAGGGGTGGCTCGTGTGCGACCAGCATCCGGACCTGCTCCGGGTGCTTCGCCACGAGGGCGAGCGCGTTCACGGCGCCACCACTGCTGGCGAAGAGGTCGACCGGGCCGGAATCGAGCTCGGCGATGATCCGATGCAGGTCGTCGGCGTGCTCCTCGGGGGTGGACGGGCCGGCCGGATCGGCCCTGGCGCTGCGCTCGACGCCGCGCGGGTCGTAGGTCACGACTGTTCGGTCGGCGAAGTGCCGGGCGAGCGTGTCGAACCCGCTGGCGCCCATCGGCGACCCGATGAGGAGCAGCACCGGTTCAGGGGAGTCCGAGGTGCGGACGTCGTAGGTCAGAACAGCGCCGGTGACGTCCAGCGTGCGCGCGGTCGGCTCGGTGAGGGCGGTCATCGCTGTCTCCTGGTCTGGGCTGCTGCGGTCTACGCGACCGCGTCCACGGTGAGGATCGCGTCGATCTGGCCGACGGCCAGGGTGAGGCCCTCCTCCATGCCCATGGCCAGCACCTGCTCCATCGCCTCGGTGCTTGGGAAGTGGCTCTCGATCGACATCCGCGTGCGGCCGGCACCGACCGGTTCGATCGTCACGCGTCCCTCGTTGCGCGGGAAGTCGTCGTTCGGCGTCCCGTCCTCGTGCGCAAAGCCGTCGATGAACACGAGCCGACGCGGCGGATCGGCCTCGACGACGTTCCAGTAGCCGTGCGGCTGATCGCCGCTCGGACCCGTCATGTGGTACTCGACGCGGCTGCCGGGCGCCAGGTCGTGGGCCGTGAACGTGGCCGGGTAGGTGGGAGGACCCCACCAGCGCTCGAGCTGCCGCGGATCGGCCCACAGGTCCCAGACGCGCTCCGGGGAGGCGTCGAACTCGGCGGTGAGCGTCATCGTCAGGGCGGCAGGGTCCTTGCGGACGGCGGTGACAGTCATGCGTCGATCTCCTTGCTCCGCGTGATCAGGTCGGTCATGCGGTCGATGCGGCCGCGCCACAGAGCTTCGTACTCGTCGAGCAGGCCCCGCGCCAAGCGGAGCCCCTCGATGTTCGTGCACACGACCTTGCGGCGGCCGGTGCGCTCCTTTGTGACCAGGCCGGCCCGCTCGAGCACGGCGACGTGCTTCTGCACCGCCGCGAAGCTCATCGGATAGTGCCCGGCGAGCTCGGCGACGCCCTCGTGTCCGCTGAGGGCGCGCAGGACGATGTCACGCCTCGTGGCATCGGCCAGGGCGGCGAAGATGTGGTCAGCGTCGAACGTGGTGGTCATTGATACAACCATACGGTTGTATCAATGACGTGTCAAGGAGCCACGCGTCGGGTTCCCGCGCGGACGCGTGAAGGACGGGTCGTCGTCCCTGCAGGGCCGCGTCGACGGCGCCTCGGCAGCTGCTGTTCCCGCGCGCTCCAGGCCCTCCGGCGCGCCACGACAACCTCCGTGCGATCCGACAACGGCGCCGGTTGCCGAGGTAGGGGAGCAGGCACGCGAACCCGGTGCGACCACCGGCGAACCGTCACGTGTGGACGGTGCCGTTGTCCGTGCGTCGCTCCCGGCCGGCCGTGCTCCTCGCCATCCGCGGCAGAGGTGGCCACGACGGCGAGCGACCCGTGGACGCGGCGGCCGGAACCGCGCGCCTACGGGTCAGCCGATCTCGCTCAGTGGAGCCGAACGCTGAAGCTGGGTCCGCAGAGCGAGGGTCCCGGCAAGACCTATACGGCCGGGCTCGACCTGTCGGGCCGGACCAGCGCCCTCTTGTGCACGTCGACGACATGCGTTCTCGGCAGGTCCGCGATGTACTCCTCGTCGACCTCGGCTTCGAGCACGGACTGCGCGTGACCGCTGATGGGAACGCATCGCGCCGTGGTCATCGGGCGACCGACCGCCAGAATCTCGCCGTTGAGGGAGTGCCAGATGAAAAGCTTGGCCTTCGCCATGGGATCTCCTCAGCGATTGCGGTTGTCGAGGACGCGTCGGAGGGTGTCAGAACGAGTCCCACAGGACGAGAACGTCGACGGTGCACGAGTTGAACGGGGCGAGGTTCTGGACGTTCACGGTCCGCCCGATCGTGCCGTCCACATGCCGCAGCACCTCGCCCTGCGTGAGGTTCACCCGGCCGAGCGGAAACGGGACCCCGTCCCCGAAGCCAGCGTAGACCACCGCACTGTAGGCGACGGCCTGGTTGTTGGCGTACCCGTGGATGAAGACGCCCGCGCTGGCGCCCGGTGCGATGTAGTCGAACCTGAACTCCAGATTCGCAGCCATGAGGCCTCCTCGAGCTACGTCGACGATGTCGCGGATCGAGCCCGACGGTGCGGGCGCCCACGACCGGGAAACATCCTGGAGACGACAGCCAACGCGGATGGCTGTTGCCCGAGAACGCCGCTGACCGGCGGCGCTCAGGCCGGCCCGAACAATGTACTCATTCGTCATGTACGTGGCAAGAGTCACGAACAATTGTGACGAATGGCCTGTTCGCTGAACCGTCGCGCCTTGCGGGCGGAAGACCGGGTGGATGTCCGGAGAAGAAGCCGATCGAGCCGGGCTCGGCAGGGGAGTGCTTCGACCGGGAGACGTTCGTGTCGACGATCCACGACGCCCGCGCGGCGGGGTCAGGTCTTGATGATCCTCACGATGCTCGGAGTCGCCGCCGTCGCCCCGTAGGGCGGGGTCGGCCGTCGATCGACACGGCCGTCGATCGGGGCTGTCGCCGGCCAGCGACTTTGTCCATCATGCGGCCAGCGATCCTGTCCTCAGCCTCGGTCCCGACGGCCACGCCAGGGATGATCCGAACCTGGCCGGCGGACGACCCCGCGGGGTGGTTGCGGGGCTGG
>CAIYQJ010000114.1 GCA_903928275.1 uncultured Chloroflexota bacterium | reverse complement strand
CTCCGGCGACCGCTCCGGCGACCGCTCCGGCGACCGCTCCGGCGACCGCTCCGGCGACCGCTCCGGCGACCGCTCCGGCGACCGCTCCGGCGACGAGCGTCCCCTCGGTGGCGGCCGCCGTCCCCACGGCCGTCCCCACGGCCGCCGCCCCGGGCGCGAGCCCCACGCCGACCGCCGTCGTCCCGGGGGCGACCCTGACGCCGGGGCAGCGCCACATCTTCGGGACCACGCCGGGGGCACGACGATCGGACGCGCCAACCTCGACGGCACCCGCGTGATCCGGGACTTCATCACCGGAGCCTCGTTACCCTTCGGGGTCGTCGTCGACCTCTGACCGGTCCGGGTTCGCCGGGACGACGAGGTCCGTCCCGGATCGCCGCGGGATCCCGGAGGGGGCCGAACGCCCCCTGATCGCGAGGCGGCCGCGATCGGCCGCCTCGGGCGCCGCGGCAAGGAGCTCCCGGGAGCGCCGGATGCCGATGCTACCGCCGTCAGCCGCGCGAGCGATGCGAGGAGCTCCCGGGCGCGGCCAGGCGTCGATCCCCGGGGTCAGCCGTTGGCGCGGTGCGGCGCCGAGCGGTCGTGGCGAGGGGCAGAGGACCCGTGCTCCGAGCGCCGGCCGGCCACGCGCTCGGGACGGCGGACAGCGACGTGCTCCTCGGCAGCAGGGTGGTGACGCCGGTCGCCCGCAGGAGCGTGCGGGGCGCCGCGGTCGGGCCGCCGGTCGCCGGTCGGCATCGGGCCGGCCGGGTGGTAGCGCCGCTCGCCGGACGGCGCGTGCGGGCCACCGTCGCGGGAGAAGCGCTCGCCGGGCATCGGGGAGGACGGGCGATCGCCGGCGGCCTGCGGGGCGTTGGGGCGCCACGGCCGCTCGGACCCGGCGTAGGGGGCCTGGGGACGACTGCCGCGCGGCGCGAAGGGAGCAGGGGCGAACGTGGGACGTCCCGTCTCGGGCCGTTCGACCTGGCGGCCGGGCATGGGCGCGCCGGTCCGGACGCCGGGGGCGCCGGGTACCGGGGCGCCGATCCGGGTGCCGGGGGCCGCGGCGTGGAACGAGGGCACGCGGAACTCGGGAACGGGCTGGCGGCGCGGCTGGAAGGCGTGGCGCGGCGCAGGGCCCTGCCGGCCCTGGCCGGACCGCTTGAGCACCGGCTCCGGGCGGATGCGCGGGTCCGGCGCGAAGCCCTCGATCACCTCGGAAGGGATCCGGTGGCCGAGCACCACTTCGATGTCACGGAGGAGGCGCGCCTCGTCGACGCAGACGAGCGAGATCGCCTCGCCGTCGACGCCGGCGCGGCCGGTCCGGCCGATCCGGTGGACGTAGTCCTCGGCGACCATCGGGAGCTCGAAGTTCACGACGTGCGGGAGCGAGTCGATGTCGATCCCGCGGGCCGCGATGTCGGTGGCGACGAGCACGGCGACCTTGTTCGCCTTGAACATGGACAGAGCGCGGACGCGCTGCGCCTGGCTCTTGTTCCCGTGGATCGCCGCGGCGTTGATGCCGTCGCGCTCGAGCTGCTCGGCGAGATGGTTGGCGCCGTGCTTGGTCCGGGTGAAGACGAGCGCGGAGTAGATGCGCCCGCTCTTGATGAGGTGGCTGAGGAGCTCGCGCTTCCGCTCGCGGTCCACCGGGTACGCGACCTGGCGGACGAGCTCGGCCGCGGTGTTCCGCGGCGCGACCTGGACGGTCGCCGGCTCCCGGAGCAGGCCGGATGCGAAGCGGCGGATCTCGTCGGAGAACGTGGCGGAGAACAGCAGGCTCTGGCGCTCGCGCGGCAGCAGGTCGAGGATCCGCCGGATGTCGGGCAGGAACCCCATGTCGAGCATGCGGTCCGCCTCGTCGAGGACGAGGATCTCGACGTGCGAGAGGTCGATCGTGCCCTGGCGGACGTGGTCGAGGAGACGTCCCGGCGTCGCGACCACGAGCTCGGCGCCGGCGCGGAGCTTGCGAACCTGCGGATCGAAGCCCACGCCGCCGTAGATCGTCGTCGAACGGATGGGGCGGTGAGCGCCGTATGTCCGGACGCTCTCCTCGACCTGGATCGCGAGCTCACGCGTGGGCGCCAGGACGAGGACGCGCACCGGGCGGTGGGCGCGGTCGCGGCCGTTGCGGGACTCCTGGGACGCGGGAAGTGCGCCTGCGGGTCGCGTCGCGTGGAGGATCTGGACGATCGGCAGGACGAAGGCGGCGGTCTTGCCGGTGCCCGTCTGCGCGTTCGCGAGCAGGTCGCGGCGCTCGAGGACGAGCGGGATCGCGGCTGCCTGGACGGGGGTGGGTTCGGTGTAGCCCTGGTCCGCGACAGCGCGGAGCAGGTCGGGGGTCAGCCCGAGACCATCGAAGGACATGGGAGAAGCGCTCCTGGCGGGGCCCTACCCGCTGCGGCGCGGGGCCCGGTCAGGGCGAGGGATGGATCGGGATCGGACGGCGTTGAGACCGGGGCGCGGACCGGGGCGCCCATCGAGCACGAGGAACGAAGCATAGCGGACGATCGCCGGGAGCGCGCGGAACGGCACGGCGGGCGGGCGAGCGCGAGGCCGCGGCCGTCGACCCGTTGTCCGCCGTGGGCGACCCGGACGGAGGCTCTCGCGTGCGGCGGCGACGCCGCGCTCAGCGGCGGGCGCGCGCCCGGTAGAGGAGGCCGCCTGCGACGAAGACGACGGCCAGGACGACGACGCCGACGATCGCCAGCATCCGGAGCGAGATGCCGCCCTTCGACGCGGCGAGCACGTGTCCGGCCGCGGGCACGGCGGCCGCCGCGTGGGTGCTGGCCGCGGTGACGGCGGGCACGAGCGTCGCGAGCCACAGGCCCGCGACGAGGATGGCGATGGCGCCGAGCACCGCGATGCCGGTGCGCAGCCG
>CAIYQJ010000113.1 GCA_903928275.1 uncultured Chloroflexota bacterium | reverse complement strand
CGGGAAGACCACGACGCTCGTCGCGCGCGTGGCGGTCCGGGTGGCGGACGGGACGCGCCCGGAGCGGATCCGGGCGGTCACGTTCAATCGGCGGGCGGCCGCGGAGCTCCGCGAGCGCCTCGATGCCGCGCTCGTCCCGCTCGGCGTGACGCCGGGAACGGTGCCGGTCAGCACGTTCCACGCCCTCGGCCTCGAGATCCTCCGCGACGGCGGACACGGTCCACGCACCATCGTGGACCGGGCGGCGATCCTCCGGGAGCTGTGGCCCGGCGTCTCGCGGGCGGACCGCTCCGCGCTCGACGACGCGATCTCCCGCGCCAAGCTCGACCCGGGAGCCGGTCCGATGCCCGAGGCGCTGCGAGCCCCGGCGGCTGCCTACGCCGCACGGCTCGCCGACGCCGCTGCCGTCGACCTCGACGACCTCGTGGCCGGGGCACTGGGGCTCCTGCGGTCGGATCCGACCGTCCTCGCGCGCTGGCGGGACCACTGCGCGGACCTCCTCGTCGACGAGGTCCAGGACGTCGACGCCACGCAGCTGGAGCTCGCGCTGACGCTCGCCGCGCCCGCGAACAACCTCTTCCTCGTCGGCGACGACGACCAGTCGATCTACGGCTGGCGGCTCGCGGACGTGCGTCGAGTCATCGGGCTGGCGGGCCGCCTCCCGGGCCTCCGTCGGTTCGACCTCGTCGTCAATCGGCGCTGTCCCGCGCCGGTAGTCGACCATGCCGTGCGGCTCGTCTCGCACAACGTCGAGCGCTTCGTGAAGACCGTCCGTGCCCGGCCCGGGGCCACAGGCCGCCTCGTGCTCGTCCCGGAGGGCGCCGATGAGCAGACGACGCTCACCGCGGTCATGGAAGCGTGGCCCGCGACGGGGACGCACGCCGTCCTGGCGCGGACGAATCGCGAGCTCCTCGTAGGGATGGCCGTCGCCATCGAGCGCCGCCTCCCGTTCCGCGCGGACCGCCTCCCGGACCTCGCATCGGACGCCAGGGTGGACCTGGTTTTCGCTCGCGCCGAATGCCTCCCCGCGACGCTGCCGCTCGCCGCGCGCCTCCTGGCGGCGGGCTCGGCGCCGATGCCCTCGGCGGGCGGGAGCGGACGCACCGACGATCCGGAAGACGGGCCGAGCGACGACGAGATCGTCGCCGCGGTCCTCGGATGGGCTGTCCGGTACGCGACCCTCGCCGGCCTGCGGTCCGCGGTCGCCGCGACCCGGGACGCCCTCGCCGAGCTGCGGCGCGACGACGCGCCGCTGGCGCTCGCCACCGTCCACGCCACGAAGGGGCTCGAGTTCGACGACGTGGCGGTCCTCGGCATGAGCCGCGGGCGCTTCCCGTCGGACCGGTCGGTCGCCGAGTCCGCGGACCCGGCCCGGACCCTGGAGGAGGAGCGCCGCCTGGCGTACGTCGCGTGGACGCGCGCCCGCCGGAGCCTCGCGCTCCTGTTCGACGCGGACGATCCGTCCCCGTTCGTCCTCGAGGCGTTCGACCGCGCGGAGCTGGCAGCCCCGGGACATGCGAGGACCCGCGACCGGGGGTCCGGTCGCGGGTCCTCGTCGGGGAGAGCCGGGTGAGCGGCCGGCGTCAGCGGGCGGGGGCGGTCCCCTCCCCGCTCGGTGCGCCCTTCCAGAGCCGGTAGACGAACCGCACGAACACGATCCCTGCGCTGAGTGCGAACAGAACGACGCTGAGCGCCAGGATCCCCTTCGCGAGCGGGAGGTTCGACGTGCTGACGAGATTCGCCGGGAGGGACCCGAGGTTCGTCTGGTCCTGTGCCTCCATCCCGTACACCTGCGGGACGATGTAGAGGAACGACGCGACCACGAGGAGGATCGCCTGCAGCCGGAAGGCGTTGACGTCCTCGTCCGTGTCCCGGAAGAGCTTGATGGCGATCGCCCAGAAGAGGACGACGACCGCGAGCGGACCAGTGATCGGAAGGCCCTGCTTCAGGTACAGGTTGGGGAACAGCAGGATGAGGCTGAGGCCGAGGACGACGACGAGGAGCGCGTCCCGCATGAGGACGAAGCTGAGCCACCAGACGTCGCCGCCGAACCGGAGCGTGAGGGTCCGGAGGAAGCGGAGGACGTACGGCCGTGCGAAGAACACCCCGAGGGCGAACGCCCAGAGGATCGGCAGGACCGCGGCGACCGAGAGGACCATCCACCCGGCGGCGCCGTGCGTGAGCGCCGAGGCGAGGTCGTCGGCGGAGAGGACGGCGAGCGGGATCATCGAGAGACTCCTGCCGGCCCGGGCTCGGGCCGCTTGATCGACGTGAGGCGGAGGTTGTACACGACGGCGATCAGGCCGAGGATGCCCGCGAGCGCGGCGGAGATGTACGCGAACGCCAGCGCGAGGTCCGGGTTCTTCGAGCTCGTGAAGAACGGCATGATCTTGTCGACGTTCTGGCCGGTGAGGAGCGTCATCTGCGAGCCGAGGATGTACGGCCCCACGTAGAGGGTGGCGCCCAGCGCGAGCAGGAGCACCTGGACGGTGAACCACTTGCGGTCGGCGTCGTTGCGGGTCGTGAGCTTGATGACCGCCGCGGCGAACGCGCAGACGCCCGCGAGGCCGCCCGTGATCGGCAGGTCCTGTGCCTTCACGACGTCCGGGTACAGGAAGATGAAGCTGCCGAGGAAGACGTTGATCGTCAGGATGTCGCGGAGGCCGATGTAGATGATCCACCACAGGTCCGCGCCCAGGCGGAGGGTGAACTTGCCCGTCGTCTGGGCCATGAGCGGCCGTGCCATGTGGAGGCCGAGCACGGCCACCCACAGGACGACGAGGACGGCGGCGATCGTCCCTTCGACGAACGCCTCGCCCGCGCTGAACAGGCCAGAGACTTGATCCGCGGTCACAGCTCACCTCCCGTCGTCATGCTCGTGGGTCCCGTCGGTGCGACCGGCGGTGGCATCGGGACCGTCCCGATGCGGTCCGGGTCGTCGGCGGGCCCGCGGCCCGCACGGAGATGCACGTCGCCGCACGAGTAGACGGCGTCGCAGCGGAAGCAGCGCGAGGCCTCGGCACGGGCCGCGGTCTCGTCGAAGCCGGCCTGGCCGGTCTTGAATGATCCCGGCGTGTAGACCGGCAGGGGCAGGTGGACCCGCGGCCTCGGCGCGATGTCGAGGGAGAGGGTCTTCTCGTTCGGGGTGGGATAGCGGACGGTGCGAAGGATCTCCGCCTCGCCGCCCGTCACTCCGGCGAGGAACTCGTGGATGGAGCCGGCGGCGCGGCGTCCGGCCGCGACCGCATCGATGATCGTCTTGGGTCCGGAGACGACGTCGCCACCGGCGAAGACGCCGGCACGTCCCGTCGCGAGCGTGCGTGCGTCGGCGGCGATGCCGGCCCAGCCGCTCACCTCGATGCCCGCGCCCTCGGGCAGGATCGACGGGTCGGGTTCCTCGCCGACGGCGACGAGGACCGTCGTCGCGGCGATGCGGCGCGCCGCGCCGGGGACCGGCGCCCACACGGCGCGAGTGCCGTCCGAGGCGCCGGTGGGGCGCTGCTCGGCGAAGAGGACCGCGGCGACGGAGCCGTCGCGCTCCTCGACCTCGGTCGGCGCGAGGCCGGCGAGGATCGTGATCCCCTCGTGCTCCGCAGCCTCGATCTCCTCGACCTGCGCCGGCATGTCCGCGCGGCCGCGGCGATAGGCGATGGTGACGGACGTCGCGCCGCTCCGGAGCGCGGACCTGGCCGCGTCCATCGCGGTGCTGCCGCCGCCGATGACGATGACGGAGCCGGTCAGGTGCGGCTCCTCTCCGAGGTTCACCCGCTTGAGGAAGAGCGTGGCCGGCACGACGCCGGTCAGCGCATCGCCGGGAACGCCCAGGCGACGGCTCTTCGACGCGCCGGTCGCGAGGAAGACGGCACGGAAGCCGTCCCTCTCGAGGTCGCTCAGGGTGAAGTCGCGGCCCATCGCGTTGTCGAGTCGGAGCTCCACGCCGAGGCCCACGATCCGCGCGATCTCCTCCTGGAGGACCTCGCGCGGCAGGCGGTACTCAGGGATGCCGATGGCCATCATCCCGCCCGGGATCGGCATGGCCTCGAAGACCGTCACCGGGTACCCGAGCCGGGCGAGGTAGTACGCGGCCGCCATGCCTGCGGGCCCGCCGCCGACGACGGCGACGCGCTCGGTGCGGCTGACGCTCGGCTTCGGGACGGCCGGGAGCTTGCCGCGCTCCGAGGCGAAGCGCTTGATCGTTCGGATCGAGATCGGCTCGTCGAGCGTGCCGCGCCGGCAGGCCGCCTCGCACGGCGCCGTGCAGATCCATCCGCAGACGGACGGGAACGGGTTGAACTCGGCCGCGATCGCGTACGCGTCGTCGTAGCGGCCGGCAGCCACGGCGCCGACGTAGCGGCCGGCGTCGGTGCCGGCCGGGCACGCGACCTGGCAGGGCGCCTGCGGGAGGGGCGGCGGGTCGCCGACCATGGTCCGCCAGACCTGCCACGCCTCGGGCCGCTGGGCGGTCGTCCACTGGAAGAGGTCGCCCCAGGGGGACGGATGGTCCGGCTTCAGGGCCTCCATCGTCACCTCGGCGAGGGGCACCCAGGCGTCACCGGCCTCCACCGGACGCACGATCGGTCCCTGCCGCTCGAGCAGCGGTGTCGGGCCGTCGACCGTCACGAGCGTCATGACGACGACCGGGCACTCGCGGATGCAGATGGAGCAGCCGATGCACTCCCCCACCTGGACCGGGTACTCCATCGCGTAGGGCGACCAGCGCCCCGAAGCGTCGGCGGCCTCCGGTCCCGCGGCGCGGGGCCGGCTCATGTCAAGCGCCTCGACCGGGCAGACGTCCATGCAGACGCCGCAGTTGAAGCAGTTGCCGTAGTCGATCTCGATGCGGTAGCCCATCCGCGGCCTCCGTGCGATCCAGGATGGGTGGAGCATCGCCGCTGGTGCGCGTCCGCGCCACGTTCCCCCGGACGGGAGGTCGCCCATCCGGATGGGTGGGCGCGAGGAGCAGCCGGGTACAGGCGCAGCCTGGCCCCGGGTCAGGCGTCGGGGACGAGTCCCTCGCGGACTGCGCGCGCGGCGAGCTCGGTCCGGCTCTCCGCGTGGAGCTTCTCGAGGATGTTCCGCAGGTGGAACTTCACCGTGTTCTCGGAGATGCCCAGCGCGGCCCCGATCTCCTTGTTCCGCAGCCCGTCGGTCACGAGCCGGAGGACCTCGACCTCGCGATCCGTCAGGCGGTCGGGTGGCGCCGTCGGTCCCCGGGGACCGCCGCGCGCGTACTGGGCCATGATCCGCGCCGCGGTGGCCGGCGAGATCGCCGCCTCGCCCCGCGCCACGCCGTCGAGCATGGAGCGCAGCTGGTGCGCCTCGAGGTTCTTCAGGAGGTACCCGCGGGCCCCGGCCTTGATGGCCTGGAACAGGTCGTCCTCCTCCTCGCTCATCGTGAGCATGACGATCGCGATCCCGGGACGCGAAGCCGCGATCCGGCGGGTCGCCTCGAGGCCGGACGTCCGCGGCATGCGGACGTCCATGAGGATGACGTCCGGCTCGAGTCGCTCGGCGAGGACGACGACCTCGTCGCCGTCCGACGCGAGGCCCACGACCTCGTGCCCCCAGGCGTCGAGCAGCGATGCGACGCCGTCGCGGAACAGGGCGTGGTCGTCGGCGAGGACGATGCGCATGGCGCTCAGGACCTCGCCCCGGCGGCGCCGACGGCCGCCCCCGCGCGCATCGCGTCCCCGGCGCCGACGGCCGGGCCGGTCGCCGGGGAGCCGGACGGAGACCGCGGACGCACCGGCATCGAGATCCGCACCTCCGTCCCACGACCGCGCCGACCCTCCCACGACACCGACGCGCCGATCGAGGCGGCCCGCTCGCGCATCGAAGCCAGCCCGTAGCGCGGCCACGCGTCGTCCCCGGTCGCCTCGTCGTCGACGCGGTCCGGGGCGATCCCGCGCCCATCGTCGGCGATGACGATGGCGAGCTTGCCGTGCGGCACGGTGAGCGCGATGCGTACGCGGTTGGCCGCCGCGTGCTTGCGGACGTTCGTCAGGGCCTCCTGGACGATGCGGAAGAGCTCCGCGGCCACGCCCGGCGGCAGGTCGAGCGCACGCGCCTCGGGCGAGGCCTCGACGACCACCGCCACCTTCGACATCTCGGCGAAGCGCTCCGCGTGACCTTCGATCGCGTCGGCGAGCCCCAGGTCGGCGCCGATCGGGCTGCGCAGTCCGACGATCGCTTCCCGGACGTCGACGTACACGGAGCGGGCGGCGGACGCGAGCTCGTCGAGCTGCGCCTCGGCGTCGGCGACGCGGCCGGCGGCGAGCAGCTCGGCGACCGCCTGCGACTTCGTATTCACGTATCCGAGCACCTGCGCCAGCCCGTCGTGCATCTCGCGGGCGATGCGCTCGCGCTCGGCCACCACCGCGAGGTCGCGGAGCGTGGCCTGCAGCCGGTCGTTCTCGATGGCGAGCGCGGCCTGCGCGGCGAGCGACGAGAGCGTCTCCACGTCGTCGACGTCGAAGGGCCGGGGCGCCGAGGCCGCGGCCACGAGCAGCCCGATCGTCTCGCCTCCCCGCTGGAGCGGCGCGGCGAGGTGGGCGACCGCAAGTCCGGGACGGACCGCGGTCACCGGGTCGGCCGGATCGAGAGGGGTCGGGACGACGGCGCCGGGCGGGCCGTTCCATGCCCGCGTCGCGAGGAGGCCGTCCGGTCCGACGACGAGGAGGAGGCCGACATCCGCGTCCAGGAGGGCGCGGGCCTGGGCCACGACGGTCGCCAGGATGGCGTCGAGGCTCGCGAGGCCGGTGATCGCCATGCTCACGCGGTGGAGCGCGGCGGATCGGGCGCTCCGCCGCTCGAGCTCGTCGTTGCGTCGCGCGAGGGCCCCGGCGAGCGCGTCGATGCGCCCGAATACGACGTAGGAGAAGACGACCGAGCACGCGAGCACGACGCCGACCATGAAGAGCATGTCGAGCGGGACCGGGAACGCGACGTCGAGCACGCTGTCGCTCACGACCTCGATGGTCGCCACGAGGATGACCGGGAGGAGGACCGCGAGCCATCGGAGACGACCGAACATCGCACCGCCATGTCGCGCCGGCCCTCGCGGATCGTCTCCCGCTCGACCGGACCGCGCCAGCATAGGACCGATCCGCTTCGGGAGCGCGCCTAGCTTCCCCGCGTCCCCACCTCGGCGTCCCACCGGGCGATCCGCCGCAGGAGCACGTCCAGCGCGTCCCGGAACGCGACCGCGAGATCGGCGGGCAGGGCGTCGAGGACGGAATCCTTGGGCCCGAACGCCGCGCGGCCGGTCCGCGCCGCCGCGCGCAGCTCGCGGAGGTCCCCGTCGCGCAGTGCGTCCGGGATCGGCGCGAGATATAGCTCCCAGCGGAGGATCCCGCGCGCCCGGGCAACCTCGAGGAGGCGGTCCGCGGCGCGCGCGGCCGCGAGCGCGGCCTCATCGATGACCGGGATGTCGTGGCGCGCCGGACCGCGCGCCGTCGCGGGCCGGACCGCCGGGTCCCCGCCGCCGGTCGTCACGCGTCCAGGCGTCGTCCCGCGCTCGATTCGGCGCCGGGCGGCTCGGTCGCGGCGAACACCGCGCCCACGGTCAGGACCAGCCGCTTGCGCTCGGAGCCACCGACGAGGATGCGGAGCGTGTAGTCGCCGGCAGCGGGGAACGCGAGGCTCCAGAAGTCCACGGCGAACGTGACGACCTGGTCCCGCGCCTCCTGCTGGCCGTCCGCGCGGATGGCGCCGGTCGCATCGGCGATCTGCGCGCCGTCCGGGCCGAAGAAGACGAACCGGAGCTCGTGCTCGCGGCCCACCTCCGCGGCGGTGACCAGCAGGCCCACGACGAGCGCGAGGTGCGGATGGACGAGGGGGAAGCCGCGCCCGCCGATGCGGGAGACGCCGCCTCCGATGACGCTGAACTTCTCGCCGGGCCGCGCGTCGGCGGCGTCGGCGAGGAACGCGAAGTCGATGTCGGGCATTGCCCCACGCTACCACGGGCGCCGGGCGCCATCACCGCCCGCGGGCGTCGGGCGGCGCGACAGAGCGCCCGGCGGCGGCCGGGCGCTCGTCAGGTGCGCGTCAGGCGCCCGTCAGGCGCGCGTTCGCGCGGTGGCCCGCGG
>CAIYQJ010000112.1 GCA_903928275.1 uncultured Chloroflexota bacterium | reverse complement strand
CTTCGGCGGGGGCGAATGGCAGGCAGCACCCTGGGCTCGCGGGCCGGCGCGGACCAGGGGGGATGCGCGGGCGTCGGAGCGCGGAGCTCGCGGGCCGGCGCGGACCAGGGGGGATGCGCGGGCGTCGGAGCGCGGAGCTCGCGGGCCGGCGCGGCCCGGCGAGTGCGCGGCTCCGTCAGAGCCGCACGCGCCCGAGGATGCTCACCAGGTAGCGCGACCGCATCTGGTCGGTGGCCATCGCCTGCTTCACGGGCGGCAGCCGCAGGATCACGCCGAGGACCGCCGCCATCGCGCGGTGGCTGAACAGGGCGCGGTTGTCGAAGATGCAATCCTGGAGCCGGCCACGCTCGATCGCCATGAGGACGGTCCGATGGAGCGTGTCGACCGGCGTCACGATCCTCTCCGGCCGCGCCTCCAGTCCCAGCCCGTCGGTCGGGCAGACGCGGGTGCAGACGCCGCAGCCCAGGCAGATGTCGGCGGCGAGCGCCGCCTTCTTCTTCTTCGGCCTGTGCGGGTCGTTCGCCGAGACGAGTGTCATCGCCTCCACCGGGCACACGCTCACGCACTTGCCGCACCCGTTGCACAGGGCCGTGTCGATGCGGGGCAGGAAGCTCGTCGTGTGGACGGGATCGAGCATCCCGAACCGACGCGCCGCGATCATCGCCTCGCAGCAGCAGCCACAGCAGTTGCAGATGAAGTTCACGTCGCGCTGGACGTTCTCGCCGAACTGGACGAGGTTGGCCGCGTACGCCTCCGCCAGGAGGTCCATCCCCTCGGCGCGGTCCACACGACGCGCGAAGCCGTGCCGGATGAGGGAATCGGCCGTGCCTCCGAACGTCATGCAGATGTCCATCGGGGCGGCGCAGGCCCGACCGACGTGCTGCATCTTGTGGCGGCAGTAGCAGGCGCCGACGCCCATGTGCTCGGACGTCCCGATGACTTCGCTCGCCCGTTCGTAGTCGAGAACGTGCAGCGCCGCATCGTCCGGCCGCCGGCCCCGCGTGAGCGCCTCCTCGTTGACGAAGGTGCGGCCGAGCTGGGTCTCCCCGTTCGTGAAGAGGTTGAGGATGAAGTCGTCCTCGACGGTGATGTACTGGTAGAAGAGCTCGGAGAGGAGCTTCTGGTCGATGTCGTCGCGGACCCGCATCATCGAGAACTCGAAGAACCCGGCCATGGGCGGCGGCAGGACGTAGACGACGCCCGTCGGCGTCTCCATGTCGAGCAGGAGCGCACGCGACGCGAGCCCGGCCAGAACCCGGTCCGCCTCCGGCTCGCTCACCCGCCAGAGGGCCGCCGCGCGCTTCGCGTCGAACGGCCTGATCGGCAGCTGGGCGACGAGGCCGGCCTCGCGCTCGCTGAAGAGCAGCCGGAGGATGCCGTAGAGCAGGTCGGACGGCGGCGCGCCTTGCGGGAACCGGTCGAGCCGTTCCGCGAGCCGCCGGTATGCGCCGCGTGACGTGGCATGCGCCATGACGACCTCAACGCGCGAGCGTGCGTGGATCGGAGACCCCGACCGGGCGCGCGCTGCGCGACCACAATCGCCGCGCCCGGCAGCAGGCGACAGGGGCGAACCGCCGGCCCCGGCCGGGCCGGACGGCACGTCGACGAGCGACGAGCAGCAATGTCGTCGCGTGCCGCGGCGGGAGGTACCTGCCCGGCCCGGGGACCGGCCGCGTGGCGCG
>CAIYQJ010000111.1 GCA_903928275.1 uncultured Chloroflexota bacterium | reverse complement strand
GGTTCCACCATGAAGTCGTGGTCGTACTTGTTCTTGAAGTAGCGGGCCTCGTTCGCGCGCAGACCGGCGAGCGCGGGCGCCACCGGTGACGACTCCAGGCCGGTGGTCGAGACGGTGATGAAGTCCACGACATAGGACATGACCCGCTCCTGTGTGGCTCGGGACACGGATCCCGACTTCCGGGGCCGCCGCCGCGATCGCGAGGTCGTCGCAAACGTCCGACCCTCTGGGTTGCGAAGCAGCATGACCGCCAGGGTGGATTCTCGCCCATCGGTGCACCGGCGGCTTCCCGATCCCCGACGGCGATGGCCGGAACCGCGAGACGAGTGGTCACGCCGGTGTCGATCCGGCCGGCCGACATCCCCGACGATGCGCGCAGGGCGCCGCGAAGCCCGGCCCATGGGCAGGGCTTCGCGGGTCGGGTGGAGGCTGCACCCAGGGTCCGGACAGCGGTCCTGCCGTGTCCGGACCCTGGCGTCTTCTGCGTGGGGATCGGTTGCCCGGACGTCCGGAGGACTCCGGTGCCGTTCACCCTAGGCGGCCTGGGCGGCGCCCCGGTCGGCGCCCTGCACCTGTTCGCTGGGGTCGATGACCCCGAGGTCCCTGACGACCTCGAACTTGCCGCTCCGGGCCTGAGCGATGTACATGTGCATGCGCACGTGGTGCTGGCCGGGCACGATCTCCGCCGGACCACCCGGTCCCTCGGCGAGCTTCGCGTGGTCGAGCGCCCGGATGACCGCGTCCTGATCGAGCGAGCCCGCCTCGTTCACCGCGGCCTCCCAGAACTTCAGCGCGCGATAGTGGCCCGAGCAGCCGCTGCCTGCCGTGAACTTGGCGCTGCCGGGGAAGCGCGCGTTGTACCGGGCGAGCAGCGCCTGGCTGAACGGGTCGGTGACCTCCTCGTAGTAGTCGAGGCAGCTGTACAGCCCCTCGACGTGCTCGGCCGGCACGAGGTTCAGGAAGTTCTCGTCGAAGTACGTGCAGACGATCTGCCCGCCGCGCTTCGTGAAGCCGGCGTCGTAGAGCTGCTGCAGGAACGGCGTGAGCCCGGGCGGGACGATCGTGTTGAAGACCACCTCGGTGCCGCTCGACATGATCCGTTCGACGGTCTCGCGGTAGTCGGCCTGGTCGAGCGGGAAGTACTCCTCGCCGACGATCGTGCCGCCATTGGCCGTGACGACCTGGCGGGCGCTCCCGTTGAGCAGGCGCGGCCAGATGTAGTCGGCCGACGGCAGGTAGAACTTCTTCGCCCCGGTCTTCTCCATGAGCCAGGGGAGAAGCGGCTCGACCTGCTGCGCCGGCACCGGGCCGGTGCAGAAGATGAGCGGGTCGTTCTCCCGACCCTCGTACTGCTCCGGGTACAGGTAGAGCCGCTTGCCCCTCGTGACGGCCGAGCGCTTGATCGCCTGCCGCGTGGAGCTGTAGATGCCGCCGAAGATCACGTCGACGTGATCCTGCTCGACGAGCTTCGCAGCCTTCGCCTCGGCGACACTGTCGGTCGTCTCGCCGTCCTCGACGATGAGCTCGACCTGCCGTCCCAGCAGGCCCCCGCCGGCATTGATGTCGTCGACGACCAACCTTGTCACGTTCGCGTCGGCGATCCCCATGAACGAGAGGGGACCGGTCAGCTCGGCGATGAGCCCGACCTTGATGGGTGTGTCCTGCATGGTGTGTGCCTCCTGATCGCTGTGTGATCGCTGTCGATGACCGGTCGAGGCAGGCGGCCGCGCCTGAGACGCGACCGCCGCCGTCCGGCGCTGGGTCTTCGGGGCCTACGCGGTCACGAGCACCCGCGGCTGGATGGGGGTGAGGGCCGGCGCCCGGTCCTCGATCGCCTGGGCCGCGTCGAGCAGCAGGTCCTCGCGGAACCGGCCGCCGATGAGCTGCACGCCCTGCGGAAGCCCTTCGTCCGCGCCCACCGGCACGGCGCACCCGGGCAGACCGAGGATGTTGACGGGCAGGATCATCCGCATCGACGCGGCGATCTCCCCGACGCGCGAGATGTCGTCGCCTACGAGCCATGGCCGCTCGCAGGTGATCGGGGAGAGCACGATCGGGTGCTCACCGAGGAACTGCCCCCAGGCCGCGCTCAGCTGGTACACGGCGATCCACGCCGCGAGCTGCTCGGCCTGGCTCACGGGCGTGAACACGCCGGTGGAGCGACAGGCGTCGAGGAACGCGCTGACTCCGGCCCCCGCGATCGGCTCCATGCCCGGCCAGATCGTCTCGACGTCGGCATAGATCGTGCTGACCCACGCCGCGGTCGCCTCGCCGATCTGCGGCGGCTCGATCTCGCCGACGGCGTAGCCCGCGTCCGACAGCCAGCCGGCGGCCCGGTCGATTCCGGCGAGCACGTGCGGGTCGGTCCCGGCGCCGAGCGGGTCGCGGACGACCGCCACCCGGATCGGCCCATCGACTGCCGGGCCCACCAGGGGCGCCGGCACCCAGCGCGGGTCGCGGGGGTCCGGTGCGCTGAGGATCCCCAGCGCCAGCCGCAGGTCCGCGACGCGGCGGGCCATCGGTCCGGCGCACATCGTCTTCTGGATCGAGAGCGGCTGGACCGTAGGCTCCGTGACCGCGGCTTCCGCCACGCGGCCGCGCGATGGCTTGATCGACG
>CAIYQJ010000110.1 GCA_903928275.1 uncultured Chloroflexota bacterium | reverse complement strand
GGTTCCACCATGAAGTCGTGGTCGTACTTGTTCTTGAAGTAGCGGGCCTCGTTCGCGCGCAGACCGGCGAGCGCGGGCGCCACCGGTGACGACTCCAGGCCGGTGGTCGAGACGGTGATGAAGTCCACGACATAGGACATGGGACGCTCCTGTGTGGCTCGGGGAGACGCCCGACGTCTGGCTGCGCACGCGCGTTCGTGAGCTGGTTGCGTGCGCGCCCGGCGATCGGACCGCGACGCAGGCCGACCCTGCGCCGTGATTGTCGCCCGTGACTGCGGCAAGCGCTTCTCGCCCTCCAACGGGCGACGCGGAGTTCGCGCTGGTTTCACGATCTCGATAGCGCGGTCTCACCACGACGTGCGACGGGGATCAGCAGAAGCGGCGACGTCGTGTCGGCTCCGACGTTCTCGCCCGACCATCCGTGCTCAAGGCCCTTCCCGCGTCCGGTGGAAGCGGCACAGGACCGAAGGAACCGGAACGCCCATGGGAGTCGGCGTGATCGTTCACCCACGCCCTGGCGTTCGCCCACGCCCCGGACCCGCCCGGCGCCGACGATCGAGACCCGTTCGCCGGCTCGACGTGAAGCGACCGAGCCGTCCGCGATGACCTCCGGCTCTGGCGCGGACGCCCGGCCAACGCGCACGGTCGCCGCAGTGGGAGGCCCTGGAGCGCGGCTACGCCCCGGCCGCCGGGACCGTGCCGAGCCACTGGCGGGACCTGACCCCCGCAGCGTCCCGACCGCGGGGGTGACGCGAAGTGAGGGTCCTCTCGTGACCGGAAGAGGCGGAGCTGCCCGGCTCGTCGCGCTGCTGAGCCTCGCCCTCCTCGCCGGGTGCGCCGGTGGCGGCGCGCCGACACGGACGCCGGTCCCGCCGGTCCCGCGGACCGCGCCGACCGCGCCGACCGTCGTGTCGCCGACGATCGCGGTGTCCACGACGCCGCCGTCCTCGGCCCCGACCCCGCGCGTGTCGGACACCGGGGCCGGTGCCTGCCCGGTGTCGCCGATGACCGTCGACCGCCTGCTCACCGCCGACCGCGCGTGCTTCGGCGGCCACGACGTCGAGGTGACGGGCTGGCTCGCGGAGCCGTGGGGGATCGGCGGGTACCTCGCAGGGGTGGAGCCGGCGTGGCTCGGCGAGCCGATGACCGACGCAGCCCTGTGGACGGCACCTCGCGATGCGCTGGCCTGCCAGGCGGGCGGTGCCTGCCACTTCGCCTTCCTCCACTCGCCACCGGGCTCGGATCCGTGGACCCTGCCGCTGGATCGGTGGGTCCGGCTGACCGGGCACTTCGACGACCCGCTCGCGGCGACGTGTCGGTGGAACGGGTCGAACGACCCGAAGACACCGGAGCAGGCGGTCGGGCTCTGCCGCGATGCGTTCGTCGCCACGGCGATCGAAGACGCACCCGACCCTTCCTCCTCGAGCCCCCCGGCCCACGTGGACAACACCCTCGTTGCGCGGATCACGATCTACCCCGACGTGCCCGGGGGGCCCGGGCCGCCGATGGCCAGCGTCTACGCGGACGGTCGCGTGCTCTCGCCCGGCTGGACCATCCCGGGTCACGAGGCCGTGCCGTTCGTCGTCCGCCGCCTGACCCCGTCGGGGCTCGCGACGCTCGTCGCGGCGCTCGACGCGGGGGTGCCGCCGGCCGGCGTGGACTACCCGAGACCGCCGGGTTACGCGGCCGGCTACGGGACATACGAGGTGACCGTGCGGCGCGGTGACGAGCTCGTCACCGCCCGGGCGACGAACGCGTCGACGCAGGACGCCGCGAGGAAGATCGTCGCGCTCGCCGAGCACTGGCGCGATCCGGCCGCGGCGCTCCCCCCTGACGCGTGGGTCGGCGGGCCGGCGACG
>CAIYQJ010000109.1 GCA_903928275.1 uncultured Chloroflexota bacterium | reverse complement strand
TCCGTCCCCGGGCGGTGGGACGACGACGCAAAAGTCGGCCGGACCCGTCACGCTTCGGCGCCGGCGGCCGGTGCCTCGACGTGCTCGTCAGCGCCGTCCCGGGCGCCGGGGGCGCCGTCCGCGCGCTCCTCGCCCGCCGCGTCGCGCATCCGGTCGCAGGCGTCGCACACGAGGTCGGGGTCGGCCGGCTCGTCCGTGGGCACGTCCCGCGCGCAGACGGGCGTCTCGCAGGCCGTCCAGTACCAGTCCTGCAGCGCCACGCCGTCGTCGAGCGCCAGTCCCGCCCTCGCTCGATGCCAGACGCGGTCGGTTCCCACGATCCAGCGGGCGCGCCTGTCATCCGCGGTGGCCCACAGCGTGACCGCCGGTGCCGGACGGCGCGCCGCCGGGACGTCGATCCCCTGCCGGAGGAGGTGCTCGCGGGCGGCGTCCGTGGCGACGCGCCCCTGTGGCGTTCGATCGAGGTACCCGAGGCGGAGGAGGTACGGCTCGTACACGTCCTCGATCGTCTCGGGCTCCTCGGAGAGGACCGCCGCGAGCGCGCGGATCCCGACCGGCCCGCCGCCGTAGTTGCGGAACACCGCCTCGAGGAGCCGGCGATCCGTGGCATCCAGGCCGCGGTCGTCGATCTTGAGCGCGGCCATCGCCTCGGCGACGGCGGCGACGTCCACGCGGCCGTCACGACTGAGGCGGACCTGGGCGTGGTCGCGAGCGCGCTTGACGAGGCGATTGACCACCCGGGGCGTGGCTCGGCCGCGCGACGCGAGGGCGGTGGCCGCGTCCACGGTCAGCTCGATCCCGAGGATGGCCGCGGTGCGCCGGGCGATGGTCGCGAGGTCGTCGGTCTCGTAGAAGTCCAGCCGGTACGTGGCCCCGAAACGGTCGCGGAGCGGGCCGCTGATGCGGCCTGCGCGCGTCGTGGCGCCCACGACCGTGAAGGGGGCCAGCTTGAGCCGCAGCGACCGCGCCGATGGGCCCTTCCCGATCATCACGTCCAGCGCGTGATCCTCCATCGCCGGGTAGAGGATCTCCTCGACCACGTGCCCCAGGCGGTGGATCTCGTCGATGAACAGGATGTCCCTCGCGTCGAGCGAGGTGAGGATCGCCGCGAGGTCGCCGGGGCGCTCGATCGCCGGTCCGCTCGTGTAGCGGATGTTGACCCCGAGCTCGCGCGCGATGATCGCGGCGAGGGTGGTCTTGCCGAGGCCGGGCGGGCCGTGGAGGAGGATGTGATCGGCGGCCTCGTCCCGGCCGCGCGCCGCCTCCAGGAGCACGGCGAGATTGGCCTTCACCTCGCGCTGGCCGACGTATTCGACCAGCGTGCGCGGTCGGAGCGAGAGCTCGAGCGCGGGCTCGCCGTCCTCGAGGCGGTCTGGGGCAAGGATCCGGGATCCGGGCTCGGTCATCGACGAGAGAATAGCATTCCGAGGGCTATTTCGTACAGGTGTTCTATCGTCCCGGCACGCAGATCACGCGTGCCCGAACGACCTCAGCGCTGCCTTCACGCGCTCCTCGAGCGAATCGTTCGCGGTCGCGGAGCCGGCCGCCTCCCGGGCGGCAGCGCGAGCCTCCTGCAGCGTGTACCCGAGCGCCTGCAGCGCGGCCACGACCTCGCCCTCGCCGCCGACCCCGCGCTGGCCGGCGACGTGGTCGCCCGCGGCGAGCCCGGCCGCGTCGACCTTCTCCCTCAGCTCGAGACAGATCCGGGCGGCCAGCCTCTTCCCCACCCCGGGGACGCCGAGGAGGACGGCCTGGTCGTCCGTGACGATCGCAAGCTGGAGGTCCGCGATCGGGCGGCTGCCGATGATCGCGAGCGCCACCTTGGGCCCGACGCCGTTGACCGAGAGGAGGAGCGCGAAGAAGCCGAGCTCCTGCGCGGTGCCGAACCCGTAGAGTGCCTGCGCGTCCTCGCGAACGACGTGGAACGTGTGGACCTTCGTCTGCGTCCCCGGCGTGAGCCGCGCGAGCAGGTCCGGTGCCATGAAGACCCGGTACCCGACCCCGCCGACCTCGATGACGGCCGAGTCCGAGGCGACGGCCCCGACGATGCCATCGAGCGACGCGATCATCGCCCGGTGCCGGCGGGGCGAGGCCGGGCGGACGTCGCGCCTGCGGAGCCGCGGCCGTGGTTCGTGGCAGCCGTGGCGGCCGCACGTGCCGCCTCGCGCTCCCCGCGGAGGGCGTCCCGCACCGCGCGGTCGTACGGCGACGTCCTGCGGTCGATGGGTGCCGCTGCCGCCCGATCGAGCACCGCGGCGCCGATGGTCTCGCCGGCCCGCTCGCTGTGGGCCGCCCACACCGCGATCGCAAGCGCATCCGCGGCATCGTCCGGCGTCGGGGGCGCCGCCAGGTCGAGCACGACGGCGACCATGCGCTGGACCTGCGCCTTGCCCGCCGCGCCGTGCCCGGTGACCGCCTGCTTCACCTCGTTCGGCGTGGCCTCCCGGACCGGGAGCCCGTGCTCCGCGGCGGCGAGGAGGATGACGCCGCGGGCATGCCCCACCGCGAGCGCGGTCTGGGCGTTCCGCTGGAAGAAGACGCGCTCGACGGCCATGAGATCCGGGCGATGGACTTCGACGAGGTGGAGGACGAAGCGGTGGATGGCGGCGAGGCGCGACGGCAGCGGCTCGTCCGGCGAGGTGGTGAAGCAGCCGTGGACGACCTCGCGCAGGGTCGCCCCGGAGAGCTCGACGACGCCGTATCCCACGGAGGCCGTCCCGGGGTCGATCCCCAGGACGATCACCCGGCGAGCTCCGCGAAGACCTCCTCCGGGATGTCGAAGTTCGCCGTCACCCGCTGGACGTCCTCGAGGTCCTCGAGCGACTCCACGAGCCGGAGCGCCTGGCGCGCCCTGTGCGCATCGAGCTCGACCGTGTTCTGCGCGATCATCGCGATCTCGCCGGATTCGACCTTGACGCCGGCCGCCTCGAGGGCCTTGCGCACCTTCTCGAGATCCCCCGGCGACGTGTAGACCTCGATGGGGTCCGCCTCCGTGTCGATGTCGTCCGCGCCGGCGTCGATGGCGAGGAGGGCGACCTCGTCCGCGTCCGCGCCGGCGCGCGGGACCGCGATGACGCCGCGCGGCTCGAACTGCCACGCGACGGCACCCGCCCCGGCGAGCTGGCCGCCGGACTTCGTGAACATGGAGCGGACCTCTGCGGCCGTCCGGTTGCGGTTGTCCGTCTGCGCCTCGACGAGGATGGCGATGCCGCCGGGCCCGTAGCCCTCGTAGATGATCTCCTCGAAGGTGACTGCGTCGCCGCCACCCGTGGCCTTCTCGATCGCGCGCTTGATGTTGTCCATGGGCATGTTGACGGAGCGCGCCTTCTCGATCGCGAGCCGCAGCCGGTAGTTCGCGTCGGGGTCACCCCCGCCCATCCGCGCGGCGATGATGATCTCTCGCGCGACCTTGGTGAACAGCGCGCCGCGCTTGGCGTCGTTCGCGCCCTTCTGCCGCTTGATCGTGGACCACTTGCTGTGTCCGGACATGCGGGAAGTATACGGGAGCACGCCGGCGTGCCCGAGCCTCGCCCCGCCCTGCGCCGACGTCGCGCTCCCGCCGACCCGCCCCCGCGCGGAGGCTAGAATGTGGCCAACGTCGGTTCGGCCCGCCGCCTCTCGCGCACGGCCGGACCCATCCCTGCCTTCTCCGCAGGAGGACCCCGGAGTGACCACGACCAAGAGCGTCGACCTCCCCCACCTTCGGAGCGTCGTCATCGCCGCGCATCAGGGCGCGGGGAAGACGACGCTCGCCGAGCGCCTCCTCTTCGACGCCGGTGCGATCTCGCGCATCGGCCGCGTCGATGACGAGACCGCCAGCCTCGACCACGAGCCCGAGGAGCACAAGCGGCGGCAGTCGCTGAGCCTCGCCGTCGCGGGGTTCGACCACGGGGGGACGCGGATCACCCTCCTCGACACCCACGGCTACCCGGACTTCGCGGCCGAGGTGGTGATGGGATTCGCGGCCGCGGACGGTGCGGTCATCCTCCTCGACGCGACCGGCGGCGTGGAGGCCGGCACCGAGCTCGCGGTGAGCCTCGGGCGCGCCCACGCGATGCCGGCGCTCGTCTTCATCAGCAAGTGCGACCGCGAGAACGCGGACCCGGGCGCGGCGCTCGACGCGCTTCGCGCCGCGTTCGGCGACAAGATGGCGCCGCTCCACGTCGCGATCGGCGCCGCCGAGACCTTCGAGGGGTATGTCGACCTCGTCCACGGCAAGGCGTACCGCTGGGACGGGAAGGCGGAGGTCGAGATCCCGGTCCCCGCCTCCCTGTCAGCGGAGATCGCCCGGCGCCGCGAGCAGCTCCTCGAGGCGGCTGCGGAGGCCGACGACGACATTCTCGCGAAGTACCTCGAGGGCGAGGAGATCACCGACGCCGAGTTCGAGGCGGTCGTGCACCGGGCCGTGAAGGACGCGATCATCGCTCCCGTGCTCGTCGGCAGCGGGGCGAAGGGGATCGGCGTGCGCGGCCTGACGGACGCGATCGTGCGCTACCTCCCCTCCCCCATCGAGGAGGGGGCTGTCGCGGCGATCGACGCGAAGTCCGGTGCATCCGTGGAGGTCCTGCCGGACCCCGACGGGCCGCTCCTGGTGCGTGTCTTCAAGACGGCAGCGGACCAGCACGTGGGTCGGATCACGTTCCTGCGCGTCGTCTCCGGCACCCTGCGCAGCCAGGGTCACGCGTGGAACGCGAGCCGCAACGAGGACGAGCGTGTCGGCCAGCTGCTGTTCCTGCACGGCAAGGAGCAGGAGCCGGTCGGCGAGCTGAGGGCCGGCGAGATCGGCGCGGTCGCCAAGCTCGCGGTCACCGCGACCGGCGACGTCCTCTCCACCAGGGAGCGGCCCCTGGCGCTGCCGCCCCTCGAGTTCCCCGATCCCACCCTGGTCGTCGCCATCGAGCCGCAGACGAAGGCGGACCTCGACAAGATGGGCCCCGCCCTCCAGCGGATGCTCGAAGAGGAGCCCACCGCGCGCGTGGAACGCAGCGACGCCGGCGAGCAACTGCTCATCGCCATGGGCGAGACCCATGTCGCGGTGATCGCCGAGCGCGTGAAGCGCAAGTTCGGCTCGGCGATCGTCACGCACACACCCAGGGTGGCCTACCGCGAGACGATCCGGGGCAAGACGCAGTCCCACGGCCGGTACAAGAAGCAGACCGGCGGCCATGGGATGTTCGGCGACGTCTGGATCGAGCTCGAGCCCAACCCGGGCGGTGGCCTCGAGTTCGCCGAGAAGGTCGTGGGCGGCTCCGTCCCGCGCAACTTCTTCCCCGGCGTCGAGAAGGGCGTCCGGGCCGCGGCGGCCGAGGGCGTCATCGCGGGCTACCCGCTCGTGGACTTCAAGGCGACGCTCTACGACGGATCGTTCCACCCGGTGGACTCGAACGACCTGTCCTTCCAGATCGCCGCGTCCATGGCCCTCAAGCAGGGCGTCCACGACGCGAAGCCGGTCCTCATGGAGCCGATCATGACCGTGGCGGTGCGCGTGCCCGAGCGTTTCATGGGCGACGTCAGCCGCGATCTCAACGGCCGCCGCGGGCGCGTCCTCGGGATGGACCCGGCCGGGAGCGGCCTCCAGGTGATCAGCGCCCACGTCCCGCAGTCCGAGCTCTTCGGCTACGCCACCGAGCTCCGATCGATCACCGGCGGGCGCGGCACGTTCACGTCGACGCTCGACCACTACGAGGACGTGCCCGGCCACATCGCGGACAAGATCGTCGAGGCACACCGGAAGGAGCTCGAGGCCGCCGGCCACTGAGCGGCTCGCGGCCGCTTCCGCCGGCCCGTTCGCAACACCCCGCCCCGCCTCGCGCGGGGCGGCGGCGCGTCAGCGGCGCGAGCCGCGCAGGTACCGCTCGCGGAGGGACTCGACCGCCCGTCGTGCCTCGGCGAGCTCGGCGTCGGTCGGGGCACCAGGCTCCGGCTCCGCGACTGGCTCGGGTGCCGGACGATGGAGCCGTCCGAGCGACAGCTTCGATCGCGGAGGCGGCTGGGGCGCCGCGGCCGGCTCCTCCGGACCGCCGCTCGCCTGCTCGCGCGCGGCCCCGACCATCGCGATGATCACGGCGTTGTGCACGAGCGTTCGGGCGGTCCCTCCGTCCCACTGACCGGTGACCAGGTAGCGCCGGGTGAGGTCCCAGGGAGCGCGCCAGCGGCCGACGACGATCTCGTCGCCGTCCCGCAGCGTCTCGAGCCAGTCATCGTCGCCGACCGGGCGGAGCTCGTGGTCGTAGGCGTGGCGCTCATAGGAGGTGCGGCCCCCGCCCGGTGCCGGGTACAGGCCGCCACGGTCCGCACGCGCATAGCAGACCGGGCACTCGCCGGGAGCGCCCTGCGCCTCCACCTGGGGTGCCGCGCCGAACGGAAGGCCGCATCGGCGACAGAACGCAGCCGCGCCCGTCGCCACGTAGCCGCACCGAAGGCAGACATGCTCCGCGGGAAGGGTCATCGCTGGCGGCCCCGGGTGACGGATGCTCGGTCCGACGGATGGATCACGGCTCTACGGTACCGGACCGCGGCGACATCCGGCGGCCCTCAGCGCGAGGCGGGGCCGGTCCACGACCGCGCCCAGGCGGCGGCCGCGGCGAGATCGAGGCCGCCCGCGTAGATCGCCCGCCCCACGATGGCCCCGACGGCACCGGCGTCTGCGACCGCAGCGAGGTCGTCGAGCGACCGGATCCCGCCCGAGGCGACGATCTCCGGGGCCCCCACGGCGCGGGTCCGGCGCAGCAGGTCGAGGTCCGGCCCGGCGAGCATGCCGTCGCGCTCGATCGCGGTGACGACGAACCGATGCACTCCCTCGTCGAGGAGGACCGCGATGGCGCGGTCGAGCGCGACGGCCGAGGCGCCGCCGACCCATCCATCGCCGACGGCCATCGAGCCTCGGACGTCGAGGGCGACCGCGATGCGTCCAGGGCCGTGCCGGGCGATCGCCCGCCCGACCGACGCCGGGTCCACGAGCGCGGTCGTCCCGAGGATCGCGCGGGCGGCCCCGAGGGCCAGGACGCGCTCCACCGCCGCGGCATCCCGGAGGCCGCCGCCCACCTGGACCTCGACGGCCGGCCCGACCGTCTCGAGGATCGACGCCATGGCGCCGCCGCCGCTCCCCTCCCCGAAGGCGCCGTCGAGGTCCACGACATGGAGGCGCGCCGCGCCGCGCCGCACCAGGTCCTCCGCGGTCGTCCGTGGGTCCGTCCCGAAGACCGTCTCCCGAGCGGCATCCCCGCGCAACAGGCGGACGACCCGTCCCCGCCGGACGTCGATCGCCGGGTACAGGAGGAAGCCGGGCTCGGAACGGCTCGCGCCACGCGGCTCCCCCGCGCCGGCATCCGGGCCCAGGCCGCCCCACGCGTCGAGATGAGCGACCACGTCGTCAGGTTCTGTCATCGTGATAGCATGCTACTACAGTAAGAGGCGCGGAGGCGCGGAGGCGCGGAGGCGCGGACCGGTCGTCCGCAACCTCCCGCATCGCTGCAGCGCGGTGGCGGCCACGGTGGCTGTGCCGGGAAGGAGAGGACGATGGAGCCCATCCTCGAGGATTGGCGGACGCCCGGAACGCGGGCGCTCGTGGGCGCGTTCCTGTCGTTGCGAGACGAGGACGAGGTCGAACGCTTCCTCCGCGACCTGTGCACCCTCGGTGAGCTGCGGGATCTCGCGCAGCGGTGGGCGGTCGCGCGACTGCTCGACGAAGGGCTTCACTACGCCGAGATCTCGCGGCGGACGGGCGCGAGCACCGCCACGATCACGCGGATCGCGTCGTGGCTCCACCACGGCCGGGGCGGCTATGCGCTCGCCCTGGAGCGGACGACGGATGTCGAATCACCGCATGACGCGGCCGGCCCCCCGACCGCGGATCCCCCGACCGCGGGTCCCGCGCACGACCCGCGGTCGGGGGCGCGGCCATGACCGACCGACTCCGGCTGGCGGTGCCGAACAAGGGGCGTCTGCTCTCGCCGTCGATCGGGCTGCTCCGCGATGCGGGCTACTCGTTCGAGGACAGGGAGCGCGCCCTCGTGGCGCAGGTCCGGAACGCGCCGGTCGACATCCTCTTCGTGCGGACCGGAGACGTCGGGGAGTTCGTGGCCGATGGCGTGGCGGACGTCGGCATCACCGGGTCCGACCTCCTCGCAGAGGCGGACCTGGCGCTGCCCGAGGTCCGCCGGCTCGGCTACGGGCGCTGCCGTCTCACCGTCGCCGTCCCGGAGGAATCGCATGACCGTTCCGTCGGCGACCTCGCGGGGAGGCGGATCGCCACGGCGCATCCTCGCGTCGTTCGACGCTGGTTCGCGGCGGAGGGGATCCCCGTCGAGGTCGTGGCGCTCTCTGGCGCGGTCGAGGTCGCGCCGAAGCTCGGGCTGGCGGACGCCATCGCCGACCTCGTCTCGAGCGGATCGACGCTCATCGTGAACGGCCTCCGTCCTCTCGTCGAGATCCTCGACGCGGAGGCGACGCTCGTCGCGAGCGCGGCGTCACTCCTCAACCGAGCGGAGGCGATCGCATCGCTCGACCTCATGCTCGGCGCGGCGGTAGCGGCCCGCGGCCGGCGCTATCTCATGATGAACGCACCCGAGGATCTCCTTCCGGTCATCGAATCGCTCATCCCCGGCCTGGAGTCGCCGAGCGTCATCCGGCTCTCGCACGCGGGGATGATCGCGATCCATGTCGTCGTCGACGCCGACTCGATCGCCGACCTGCTGCCGCGCCTGAGGGCAGCGGGCGCTTCGGGGATGCTCGTGCTTCCGATCGAGCAGCTGGTGGCCTGACCGTGACCCACCGGCCCGTCCATGTCGCCGTCGTCGACCACGGCGCGGGGAACCTCGTGAGCGTCCGCGAGGCGCTCGAAGACGCCGGGTCGGTCGTGACGTTCGCGCGACATGCCCCCGACCTCGCCGGGGCCGACGCGCTCGTCGTGCCGGGTGTCGGCGCCGCCGCGCCGGCGATGGACCGACTCCGGCGCCAGGGGCTCGTGCGCGCGATCCGGTCGTGGGCGGCCGAGGGCCGTCCGCTGCTCGGCGTCTGCCTCGGGATGCAGCTCCTCATGGACGGGAGCGACGAGGACGGCGCGCGGACGCTCGGGCTCATCCCCGGCAGGACCGTCCGTCTCGCCGGAGCGCCGCGCCTGCCCCACGTGGGATGGAACCAGGTCGAGCGCACGCGCGACGACCCGCTCTTCGATGGGATCCTCCCGGACGAGGACTTCTACTTCGTCCACTCGTACGCCGCGGTGCCGGCGCGGGACGCGGCGGCCGTCACCCTCGCCACGACGGTCCACGGGAGCCGCTTCGTGAGCGCGGTGGCGACCGGGAGCGTCACGGGAGTCCAGTTCCACCCGGAACGCAGCGGCCGGACGGGTCGGCGATTCGTCGCGAACTGGGTCGGGCTCGTACGCGACGCACGACGCTCATGACCCTGCGTTGCCGCGTCATCCCGTGCCTCGACGTGACCGGCGGTCGCGTCGTGAAGGGCACGCGGTTCGTCGACCTCGTCGACGAGGGCGATCCGGCCGCGCTCGCCGAGCGCTACGACCGGGAAGGGGCGGACGAGGTGGCGCTGCTCGACATCGGCGCCGCACCGGAGCAGCGCGGCACGCTCCTCGACGTCGTCCGCCGGGCGAGCCGACGCCTCACCGTGCCGCTCACGGTCGGCGGGGGTGTGCGCTCCGTGTCCGACATGCGCGCCGTCCTCCGTGCCGGCGCGGACAAGGTGACGATGAACACGGCGGCGGTCAACGACCCGACGCTGATCTCGGCCTGCGCGCGCCGGTTCGGCAGCCAGGCCGTCGTCGTCGCCATCGACGCGCGGATGCGGGCGGGCCGCGACGCGGGCCCGGGACCGGCGTGGGAGGTCGTCGTCCGCGGCGGCCGCGACGCGACGGGCCTCGACGCCGTGGGCTGGGCGCGCAGCGTCGCCGAGCTCGGGGCCGGCGAGCTCCTCGTGACGTCGATCGACCGCGATGGGACCCGCGCCGGCTACGACGTCGCGCTGCTGCGGGCGGTGTCGCAGGCGGTGAACGTCCCGGTCATCGCCTCGGGGGGTGCCGCCGGGCCGGCCGACCTCGTCTCGGCCGTCCGGGACGGCGGCGCGGACGCCGTGCTCGCCGCGTCGATCTTCCACCGGCGCCTCGTCTCGATCGCCGACGCGAAGGCGGCCATGGCCGCGGCCGGGATCCCCGTCCGTCCGGTCCTCGACGTGACCGTCGCATGACACCCGGCCGCCCCGCCCCGGCGGGCGACGCGTCCCCGGCGGCGCCCGACGTCGCCTGGGGACCCGACGGGCTCGTGGCCGGGATCGTCCAGGACGTCGACGACGGACGGGTGCTCATGCTCGGCTGGCTCGACGCCGAGGCGCTCGCGGCCACTCTCGCCACGGGCGAGGTCCACTTCCACTCGCGGTCGCGGGGACGGCTGTGGCGCAAGGGCGAGACGAGTGGGAACGTCCTCCGCCTCCGGGACCTCGCGGTCGACTGTGACGGTGACGCGCTGCTCCTGGTGGTGAAGCCCGCCGGGCCCACGTGCCATCGTGGGACGCGCTCCTGCTTCGACGCGCCCGCGGGACCAGGCCTGACGGGCGCGACAGCGCGCTCCGAGCCCCCCGCCCAGGGGTTCGCCTGGCTGGAGCGGTTGTGGTCGACGATCGACTCCCGCGCGACCGAGCGCCCGGACGGCTCCTACACGGCGGCCCTGCTCGGCGGCGGGGTGGACGCGCCGGCCCGCAAGGTCGCCGAAGAGGCCACGGAGGTCGTCATGGCCGCGAAGGACGACGCGGAGGCACAGCGCCGGGAGGCGAGGTCGCCGGCCGACGATCCCGGCGCTGTCCCGCCGGCCGGCACGGAGCGCGTGGCCACGATCGACCGGCTCGCCGACGAGGTCGCCGACCTGCTCTACCACGTGCTCGTCCTGCTCCGTGAGCGCGGGGTGGAGCCCGCCGTGGTCCTGAGCCGCCTCCGGGATCGCCACCGGCCCTGACGGTCGTCTCGTTCACCGGTGGGACCGGGCCCGTGGCCACCGCCGCGGATCAGCCGCGGACGAGCATCCGGTAGTCGCGCTTCCCCTTGCGCAGGAGGAGGAACCCGCCCGGCAGGAGGGCGTCCTCGTCCATCTCCGCAGCGGGATCGGTCACCGGTCGTCCGTTGATCGCGAGGCCGCCCTGGGCGACGAGGCGCCGCGCGTCGCCGCGGGACGTGGCGGCCCCGGCCGCGATCGCGAGGTCGATCGCCGCGTGCCGACCCGCGCCGGGCCAGGGCGCCGTGGGGATCTCGCGCGAGACCGCGCGCAGGATGGCCGCGTCGGCATGGGCCGGGTCGCCGCCGAACAGGATCGCGCTCACGCGCGCGACCTCGTCGCCGACCGCCGTCCCATGGACCCGCTCGGTGATGTCCCGCGCGAGCGCTCGCTGCGCGGCCCGGGCTTCCGGGCGGCCGTCCCGCTCGGCCTCGAGCGACTCGACCGTCGCTCGATCGAACAGCGTGAACCAGCGCAGGTGGACTCCGACGTCGCGATCGTCCACGTCCAGCCAGTACTGGTAGAAGCGATACGGCGAGGTCCGTGTCGGGTCGAGCCAGATCGAGTCGCCCGACTCGCTCTTGCCGAACTTGGCGCCGGACGCGGACAGCAACAGCGGGTATGCGAGCCCGTGGGCACCCACGTGGCCCTCCGCGCCGCCCTCGACGCGGCGGATCAGCTCGATGCCGGCGGTGATGTTCCCCCATTGGTCCGCGCCGCCCGCCTGCAGCTCCACGCCGTGCTCGCGGTAGAGGTGCAGGAAGTCGGCCGACTGGAGGAGCATGTAGCTGAACTCGGTGAACGAGAGGCCACCGGAAAGCCGGACCTGGACGGAGTCCTTCGCGAGCATGTACGGGATCGTGAAGTGCTTGCCGATGTCACGGAGGAAGTCGAGCAGGCCGACCGACCCGAGCCAGTCGAGGTTGTTCGCCATCTCCGCGCGTGCGGGCCCGGACGAGAAGTCGAGGAAGCGCTCGAGCTGGACCCGGATCGCGGCGGCGTTCGCGTCCACGGCGTCGCGGTCGAGGAGCACCCGCTCCGCCGACCGCCCCGACGGGTCCCCCACCATGCCGGTCGCCCCGCCGACGAGCGCGACCGGCCGGACGCCGTGGCGCTGCAGCCGGACGAGCCCGAACACCGGGATGAGATGGCCCACGTGAAGCGACGACCCCGTCGGGTCGAAGCCGTTGTAGGCGGCGATCGGTCGGCCCGACGCCAGGCGCTCCTCGAGGCCGGACGTGGTCGCATCGACGAGCCCCCGCCAGCGGAGGTCGTCGAGCAGGCCGGAGAGCGGGCCATCGGGGCCCGCGGCGAGCAGGGTCATCGTGTCGTCCGGGCGGCTGAGGGAGGCTTCACTGCGTTCCATGCTATCGTCTCGGCGGCATGCAGACCAGCATCGCGCGCCGCCAGCGGGACCGCCGCACCGGTGCCGCACGTCGCTCCGGGAGCGGCGGAGCCGGCCGCCGGATCGCGATCGCGCTTCCCCTCATCCTCTTCGGCTCCTTCATCGTGCTCGGAGCACTCGGCTTCGCGACGGTCGTGGGAGCCTACTCGTCGTACAGCCGCGGCCTGCCCGACCCCAAGGCCCTGCTCGAGAACATCCAGTTCGACCAGGAGACCACGCTCTTCGACCGGACCGGGAAGGTCGAGCTCGCCCGCCTCTCCGTCGAGCGCCGCCAGGTCGTGGACTTCGCGCAGATCCCGGCCATCGTGGTCGATGCGACGACGGCGACCGAGGACAAGTCGTTCTGGGACAACGCCGGGTTCGATCCGCTCGGGATCCTCTCCGCCGCCGTGGACACGATCCGCGGCCAGGAGCGCGGCGCGTCCACGATCACGCAGCAGCTGGTGCGCGCCAAGCTGCTCCCGGACTCGGCCTTCACCGGGACGCGGTACGACCGGAAGATCAAGGAGATCATCCAGTCGGTCCGTCTCACGCAGGAGTACCCGGGCAAGGAGGGCAAGCAGCGGATCATGGCCCTCTACCTCAACCAGAACTTCTACGGGAATGGCAGCTACGGGGTCAAGGCCGCCGCCCGCAGCTACTTCGGCGTGAACGACCTCACGAAGCTGACGCTCGCGCAGGCCGCGATCCTTGCCGCGATTCCGCAATCGCCGACCGAGTACGACCTCGTGAAGAACGCGGTGCAGCAGACGGACGCGAGCGGCAAGTCGATCCTCGTCGTGCCGCCGGACTCGCCGATCGTGCAGCGGCGCAACTTCATCCTCGACCAGATGAAGACGCGCAGCGTCCTCACCGCCGGGCAGTTCACGGACGCCGACTACGAGGCGGCGAAGCTGGCGCCGGTCATCCTCGCCGCACAGACGGCGCCCCAGTGGCGCGCGCCGCAGTTCGTGTGGCAGGTGCGTCGTGAGCTCGGCCAGATCCTGTGCGGGCCGACCTCCGGCCAGGACTGCGCGAAGATCGACACCGGCGGTTACAAGGTGGTCACCACCCTCGACTGGAAGATGCAGCAGTCGGCCGAGAAGTGGTCGCAGGCGGCCGGCCGGGGCCCGGTGCAGAAGAATCCCGCCGCCTACTACAAGGCGCTCAAGGTGCCGTACCGCCCCTGGCTCCTGAACCTGGAGGACAAGGGCGTGAACAACGCGGCGCTCGCCTCGATCGACTACCGCACGGGCCAGGTCCTCGCGTACACGGGGAGCGCCGGCTACTACCTCCCGAGCACGTCGAAGCTGTTCCAGCCCCAGTTCGATGTGATGGCGGACGGCTGGCGCCAGCCGGGCTCCGCGTTCAAGCCGATCAACTACATCACGGGCATCGAGGACCACACGCTGACGGCCGCGAGCCTGTTCATGGACGTCACCACGGACTTCGGCGGCGGGTGGACCCCCACGGACGCGGACATGCTCGAGCGCGGTCCGCTCCGGCTCCGCCAGGCCATCCAGGTCTCGCTGAACATCCCGTCGATCAAGGCCGCCGCGTACAACGGCGTGGACCACGTCCTCGAGACCGCACGCAAGTTCGGGATCCGGTTCCAGCCGGGCGTGGATCCGGGCCTCTCGGTGGGAATCGGGACGACGGACATCCACATGGTGGACCTCGTGAGCGCGTACGGCGCGATCGCGAACGGGGGCATCCTCGAGCCGCGCACGACGATCGTCAAGGTGACGGACCCGTCGGGGAACGTGATCTGGCCGGTGCCGGGCGCCACGCCGAAGGCGACGACCGTCGTCAGCCCGCAGGCCGCATATGTCATCACGGACATCCTCGCCTCGAACACGGACCCCGCGCAGAACCCGTTCTGGAGCGCACGGAAGATCGTGAACGCCTCCGGCACGCGGCGACCGGCGGCCCTCAAGACCGGCACGACCGACTCCACGATCGACCTGACCGCGATGGGCTTCCTCGCTCCGCCCGACGACCCGACGAAGCCCGGCATCGTGACGGGAGCCTGGATGGGCAACAGCGACAACAGCGCGCCCCCGAACGGCGTCGTGTCCCTCGAGTCCGCCGCGTCGCTCTGGCAGGAGTTCATGAACGAGACCACGAAGTCGTTGCCGATCGCCGACTTCGTGGAGCCGCCCGGGATCGCGCATGCGACGGTCGACGCCTTCAGCGGGATGAAGCCCGGGCCGGGCACCACCAGGACCGTGTCGGAGGTCTTCATCGACGGCACGCAGCCGACACAGGTGGACAACACGAAGATCTCGCTCGAGATCGACTCCGCGACGGGAGACCTGTGGCAGGACGGCTGCACGGGGCCGATGGAGAAGAAGACCTTCCTCGACCTCTCGAACGTCGAGAGCAGCTTCCCGCAGTGGCAGCCGTTCAACGACGGGTGGATCTCGCGCGCCACGAAGGGCGCCGGTGTCCGCGGTGGGCCGAAGCAGACGGCGACCTCGTACTTCTACGAGACCGGCGGCTGGACACCGTTCGGGGCCACATGGGGTGCCCCCATGGCGCCGACGAAGAAGTGCGAGCCTGTGCCCGCCTCGAGCGACCAGCCGTTCTCGACGGACTTCCCCTTCCCGAGCGGGTCCTTCGAGCCCTTTCCCTTCCCCACGACGCCGTAGGCCGGTCGCCGCGGCGACCGGCACGCGCGCACCGGTGACGGGCGCGGCCGGCGCTCGGGCGACGCTGCGGCCCGGTCAGACCTCGATGACGGTCGCGCCGTCCCCGCCCTCGCCGCGGCCGCCGGGGCGCCAGCTGCGCACGAGCGGATGCGACGAGACCGCCG
>CAIYQJ010000108.1 GCA_903928275.1 uncultured Chloroflexota bacterium | reverse complement strand
GCGATGTAGAAGAGCGCGACGTACAGCTGGAGGAAGCCCCCGGCGGACGCAAGATCGAACGTGGGGAAGATCGCGGTGAAGGTCTTCAGGAGGTCGGGGCTCTCCCCGATCGTGTCCGCCAGCGACTTGACGAGCGACGCGAGCAGCGCGCCGAAGAGGAAGAGGCCGGTCCCCCATGACGCCGCGCGCGGGAGCTGGTCGCCGAACGCCCGGGCCGTCGGCCCGCGGACTCCGAGGACCGCCGCCGGGAGGCTGGGCAGGGAGAGGCCGGCAGTGACGCCGAGGTCGCGGCGCCCGAAGACCCCCACGCCGATCGCGAGGAAGACGACCCCGCAAGCGCCGACGAGCGCGAGGCCGGGCCAGTCGTAGATGCCGACGAGCGGGACGTGGTCGATGGTCCAGTGAAACGGGCTCAGGAGGACGAGAGGGCCGCCGATATCGAGGCCGCTCACGACCCAGAGGCCGATCATGACGAGGCCGGCGACGCCGGCCGATCCGCCGCGGCCGAGCACCGGCGCGAGGGCGAACGCCAGCCCGCCGAAGAAGATGGCGATGAAGCCGACCCAGAGGGCGAAGCCCGCCGATGCGGCGAGCGGGATCTGGTCACCGAGCGATGCGTCGCCGAAGAGGTTGGAGCTGACGGTCGTGAGGATCGTCAGGACGACGAGCGCCAGGGCCAGCATCGTCAGGTGCGCGGCCAGCTTCTCGAGCGCGATCCGCCGCTTCCCGAACGGCGCCGCCGCGACGAAGTCGAGGCTCCCGCGGGCCGCCTCACCGGCGAGGGTCCCGGACAGCGCGAGGATCGACCACAGTGCTGTCCCGAGCGCGAACATCGCGCCGTACTTCCACGTCATGTAGCCGCCGAGCGTGCCGATCTTCTCGCCCATCAGGGTGGCGTTGCCGAACAGGTTGACGACCGAGGCGGGCATGCTCCCGAGGAGCGCATCCACCTCGAGGCGGGACTGGACCGTCGGGAAGACGCTCGAGACAGCGGTGCCCATGACGAGCGCCATCCCGCCGAGGAGGCCGGCAGCGATGATGAAGGCGAGCCGCGAGTCGCGTACGGTCTTGCCGTAGATGCTCCCGAAGCCGTAGAGGCGGCGGTGGAGAGGGATCGGGGGGAAGGCGACCGCCTGGCGCGGCGTCCCGGCGCTGACGGCCATGTCAGTCCACCTCGACGGCCTCGCGGCCGTACTGGGCGAGGAACGTCTCCTCCAGGCTCGGCTCCCGCGAGACGAAGTCGAGGAGCTCGTACTGCGCCGCCGCCTGGACCACCGGCGTGATCGCCCCGGCGACGCGCATCCGGAGGACGTGGTCGTCGGCGACGAGGTCGCTCACGCCGGGGAGGGCTTCGAACGCAGCGATCGGGACGGGGCCCGCGAAGCGGAGCTCCACCTGGTGGTGGGCGAGGTCGCGGAGACCCTCGACCGTGTCGAGCTTCACCAGGCGCCCCTCGCGGATGATCGCCACCCGGTCGCAGCTCTTCTCGACCTCGGAGAGGATGTGGCTCGAGAGGAAGACGGTCGCGCCGTCGACGACGGTCTCGCGCAGCGTCGAGAAGAACGTCTGCTGGACGAGCGGGTCCAGGCCCGAGGTCGGCTCGTCGAGGACGAGGAGCTCGGGGCGATGCTGGAGCGCGATGATCGCGCCGACCTTCTGCTTGTTGCCCTTGCTGTACTCGCGGAAGCGGCGGCTCGGGTCGAGCTCGAAGCGCTCGATGAGCGAGGCCTGGTAGACGGGATCGACGCCGCCGCGAAGGTTCGCGAAGTACTCGAGCGTCTGCTTCCCCGTCAGCCGGTCGTAGAGCGTGAACTCGCCCGGGATGTAGCCGACGCGGCGGTGGATGGCGACCGGATCGGCGGAGGACTCGATGCCGAAGACGAGCGCCCGGCCGCTCGTGGGGCGGATGAGGTCGAGCATCGTCCGGATCGTCGTCGTCTTCCCGGCGCCGTTCGGCCCGAGGAACCCGAAGACCTCGCCCTTCTCGACCGCGAGGTCGAGGTCGGTGATCCCGCGGCTCTTCCCATACCACTTGGTCAGCTTCTCGATCTCGATGATGGCGGTCATGGACGCTCCTCGGTGGATGGTGTCAGTCGAACCAGACGTGGAGGGCAGGGGTGTCCACGAGCACGAACGAGCCCGGCGGGAGGCCGAGGATCCGCTCGATGGCCTCCTCGTAGGCGGCCATGAAGCGCTCGACGTCCTCGAAGGTCACGCGGCCGTCCTGGCGGTCGATGGCAAGTCGGCCGATGTCGTCGCTCGAGCCGTTCAGGAGTGCGACGAGGATGACCGCCGCGTAGTCCGACGAGGTGGGGCTGAAGACGCCCTCGGCCGCGCCCTGGCGGACGACCCGCGCGAGTGCCGGCGTGATCCGGGCTGCGCCGGCCCGCGCGACGCGGAGCCGGACGAGGTCGTTCTCGTGCGAGTACCACGAGCGCAGCAGGGAGAGGAGGAGGTCACTCCGCTCGGTCTTCCAGCGGCCGGCCGTGGAGAAGACAGCCTGGAGCTTGGCGGTCGCCGGGAGGCCGGGGTTCGCGACGATCGGCTCGATCACCGCCATCCCCGCGTCCGTCATCCGCTCGATCACGGCCTCGAGGAGCGCCTCCTTCGAGTCGAAGTAGTGGTAGAACGCGCCCCTCGACGCGTCGGCCGCGTCGAGGATGTCCTGCACGGTGACCTGATCCCAGCCGCGGGTGCGCATGAGCCCCTCGGCGACGTCAAGGAAGGCGTCGCGGCGGACCGCGTGTGCGGCGGGGTCGAGCGTGCGAGCCATCGGACCGCGTGCGTCCCTCGGATAAACAGACCGACTGTCGGTTTGATGATACGCCTCCCGAGGCGGCCGCCGCCGACAACCTCGAGCGGCTCGCGCGCATGCCCATCCGACGGTCAGGTTTCAGCCGCCAGCCGCGGTCGTCGCCTCCGCGGTCGCGGCCTCCGCGGCGACTCGCACCGCCTGGCGGCCGCGGACGGAGCGCAGCCACAGCGCGCCGCCGAGGCCGGCAAGCGCCGAGATCGCGCCGCCGATCGCGATGGCGGCGGGAATGCCGATCGCAGAGCCGATGACGCCGGTCGCAAGGCCGCCCACCGGCGT
>CAIYQJ010000107.1 GCA_903928275.1 uncultured Chloroflexota bacterium | reverse complement strand
GCAGCCCGAGGCTCGCGAAGGCCGCGGTGCCGAGGACGACAGCGGCGACGAGCACGACGGGCGCGATCCCCGGGCCGGGACGCCAGCCGATGGCGACGGCGACGGCGACGAGGATGACGATCCCGACCGCCTCGACGGCCGCGACCGCCACGATCTTCGATGCCAGCAGGCCCCCGCGCGTGAGCGGCGAGCCGCCGAGACGCTTGAGGACGCCGTAGGAGCGCTCGAACGCGGTCGAGATGCCGAGGTTCACGAAGCTCGTCGCGATGATCGCGAGGCCGAGCGTGCCGGGCAGGAGGAAGTCCACGGGCTGCCCGGATCCCGTCGAGAGGACCGGCACCGCCGAGAAGAAGAGGAGGAGTGCCGCCGGCAGGACGAGCGTGACGAAGAGGTTCTCGCCGCGGCGCGCCGTGAGGCGAAGCTCCATGCCGGCCTGCGCCCCGACCATGCGCGACAGCGAAGCGGGGGCGCTCATGCCGCGCCTCCACGGGCCAGGCCGCCGGCCGGCGGCCCGCCGTCGCCGCCCGCCTTCGTCGCGCCGTCGCCCACGAGCTCGAGGAACCGCTCCTCCAGCGTGCCCCCGGCCGACCGCATCTCCGTGATGAGCAGGTCGCGCCGCCGGCACCAGTCGGCGAGCGCCGCGATGAGCCGCGGGCTCGGCTGGACGCCCTCGACGCGGTAGGCGCCACCGGCGCCATCCTCGTCGACGACCGGCCGCGACCCCGGGCCTGCCGGCTCGACGAGCGCGCCCGCCAGCTCCACGCGGCCCGCGGCGGAGAGGACACCCGCGATCCGGAAGCGCAGGCGGGGCCGGGCCCCGGCGACGAGCTCGGCCGGGGTCCCGAGCGCGACGAGTCGCCCGTGGTCCACGATCGCGATCCGGTCCGCGAGCCGCTCGAGGTCCACGAGCTCGTGCGTCGTGAGGAGGATGGCCACGCCCCGGTCCCGCAGGTCGGCCACGACCTCCCGCGTCGCCGCCTTCGCCTGGGGGTCCATGCCGGCCGTGGGCTCGTCGAGGATCGCGATCTCCGGCCGGCCCCCGCGCGCGCGCGCGCCCCCCAGCCGCTGCCTCTCGCCGCCCGAGAGGACCTTCACGCGGCGGCGAGCCGTGGCCGCGAGGCCGACGCGCGCGAGGAGCGCGGCCGGGTCCTCCGGGTCGCGGAAGAACGACGCGTAGAGGCGGAGCAGCTCCCCGGCTCGTGCCTGCGGCGGAAGCCCACCCTGCTGGAGCATGAGGCCGAGCCTGGGCCGAAGCGCCCGGCCGTCGCGCGCCGGGTCGAGGCCCAGCACCCGGACCTCCCCGGCGTCTGCGCGTCGGTACCCCTCGACGATCTCGACGGTCGTCGTCTTGCCGGCGCCGTTCGGGCCCAGCAGCCCGAGGATCTCCCCGGGCGCCACGCTGAGCGACAGGCCGTCCACGACGGCGCGACCCTCGTATCGCTTCACGAGATCGCGCACGGTGATGGCGGCTCCGCGATCGTCCGCGTCGGCCGGGTCCGGGCCCGGCGCCGTCACTGGAGGATCGTCCCGAGGTGCCGCGCGAGCTGGTCGGCCGTCATGCCCCCGACCTGCAGGTCCCGGACGATCCCGTCGCGGCCGATGAAGAACGTCGTCGGCGGTGCGATCACGCGGTAGGCCGCCGCGCCCGTGCCGTCCGGGTCGGCGAGCGACGTCCAGGTCGCGCCCTGCGTGGCCATGAAGTCCTTCGCGGGCGCCGTGTCGTCCTTGAAGAGCACGCCGAGGATCACGAGCCCCTCGGCCGCGTGCGCCGCCTCCGCCGCCTTCAGCTGCGGGAACTCGTCGCGGCACGGGCCGCACCACGATGCCCAGTAGTTGAGGACGACCGGCTTCCCGGCGTAGTCGCCGAGGTTCACCGGCTTCCCGTCGAGGTCGACGAGCGCCAGGCCGGGCGCACGCGAGCCGACCGTCGGTGCCACCGCGACGCTCGCGCCGGACCCGGCCGGGACCCCGGAGGTGCCTGTCGCTCCGGTCGAGCCGGACGTGCAGGCGGCGACGAGGCCGACGACGAGCGCGAGAGAGGCGAGCATGGTGCGCGACCCGGGTCGCGGGCTCGATCCGGCGGGGTCCGTGGGGCTCTCCAGCATGCTGCGGTGATGCGGCGTGTTCGCGGGGCGTCGCTGGGACCGCGGCCGCCCGGCCCGCCACGCCGACGATGCTAGCGCTACTTGACCGTGAGCGTGCCGACCATGTTCGGGTGGACAGAGCAGACGAACGCGTACGTCCCGGCCGCCAGGGCGGGAACCGAGTAGGCCGTCTGCGAGACACCCGTGATGATGTCCCCGGTGAAGACCGCGGTACCCGTCGGCGAGCCCTGGTGGATGGAGACGTTGTGCGGGATCCCGCCGTCCTGGTTGTCGAAGGCGATCGTGAACGCGGTGCCCGCCGCGACGGTGATGTCCGCCTGGTCGTACGCGATGCCCTGGGCCGCGAGCTTCACGGTCGCGCCGGAGGCACCCGCACCAGGAGCGGCCGACGAGGCAGCCCCACCGGTGCCGGGCGCCGTGGACGCGGCGCCTGCGGGCGAACCGGACGCCACCGCCCCGCTCCCGCCACCTGCCG
>CAIYQJ010000106.1 GCA_903928275.1 uncultured Chloroflexota bacterium | reverse complement strand
CCGCTCTTCGGGGCCGGCTGAGACCGGGCCCCGCGGTGTTCATCCTCTACGGGGTCGCCGCGGGGATCGTCGTCGGGCTCATCCTCGGCGGACGCGTCGACGGGCTCGCGGACCTGCGGATCCGCCTCGCCTGGCTCGCGATCGCCGCGTTCGGGGTGCAGGTCGTGCTGTTCCTCCCCGGCGTGGGCGACGCGCTTGGCGCCGTCGCGCCCGCCATCTACCTCGCGTCGACCCTCGCGATCCTCGGCGTGATGCTCGCCAACGTTCGCATCCCGGGGGTGGCCCTCATGGCGGCCGGCGCCGTGTGCAACCTCGCGGCGATCCTCGCGAACGGCGGCTCGATGCCGGCGAGCCCCGGCGCGGCGGCATCGCTCGGCTGGACCGAGGCGGCCGGCTACTCGAACAGCATCGTGCGGCCGGACGCGGCGCTCGCGCCGCTCACGGACGTCTTCGCGCTGCCCGCGTGGCTCCCGTTCGCGAACGTGTTCAGCGTGGGCGACGTCCTCATCGCGGTCGGCCTCGCGATCGCGGTCGCGGCGGCCATGCGACGCCGGGCGCCCGCCGGCTGAGTCCCGGCTTCGGCGCACGGGCCCACCGCGGCGGGCCCGGCCGCGAGAGCCCCGATCAGGCCTGCCCGCTGCCCGTACGGCCGCTCCCGTCGCGCGGGAGGCCTTCGCGCGCGACCGCTCGCAGCATGAAGAGCACGTTCGCCGGCCGCTCGGCGAGGCGGCGCATGAAGTACGGGTACCACTCGCTGCCGAAGGGCACGTAGAGGCGCACGCGGTAGTCGGCCCGGAGCAGCCGCTCCTGGAGGTCGCGCCGCACGCCGAAGAGCATCTGGAACTCGAACCGGTCCCGGTCGATCCGCTTCTCGCGCGCGAACCGGACGGCATGGCGGATGAGGGCCGGGTCGTGGGTCGCGAACGCCGGGTACACCCCGTCCACGAGGAGGCGTTCCATCATCGCCGCGTACGCGGCGTCGACGTCCGCCTTGTCCGGATGCGCCACCGACGCCGGCTCGTTGTACGCGCCCTTGCACAGCCGGACGCGCCCGCGCTCCTCGATGATCGCCTCGATGTCGGCCGGGCTGCGCCGGAGCGCGGACTGGATCACCACCCCCGTCTCCGGGTGCAGCGGCCGCAGCTCGCGCCAGATCGCCAGCGTCGCGTCCGTCTTCGCGTGGTCCTCCATGTCGATGCGGACGAACGCGTCGAGCTCCTCGGCGCGGCGGAGGACCCGCGAGACGTTCTCGCGGACCGTGGCATGGCCGATGTCGAGGCCCATCTGGGTGAGCTTCATGCTCACGTTGCGCTCGAGGCCCCGGTCGGCAAGGGCGCCGAGCGTCTCGAGGTACCTCTCGGCGGCGACGCCCGCCTCCTCGGCCGACGAGACGGACTCCCCGAGCACATCGACCGTCGTCCGGTAGCCCGCGCCGTGGATCCGGTCGAGGGCGTCGAGCGCCTCGTCGAGGCGCTGGCCGGCCACGAACCGGCCCACCATGGGCCGGGTGAGCGGCACGCGGACGGCCGCGCGGCCGAGGGCGCGCTGGTGCGAGAGCGAGAGGAGGAGCGAGCGCAGGGCGCGCTCCGGGATCTCGCGGGTGGGCGTACCGGTCATGACCGGCCCATGGTAGCGCCGTCAAAGTCGCGGCGAGGGGCGCACCCCAGCGGCCGGACGCGCGGCGCGGGCGCTACAGTCGTGATCGGCGGTACCGGTGGCGTCGACGGTAGGACCCGTCCTTCGTCACGACGCTGACCTCGCCGTCGCCCTCCAGGGTGACGAGCCTTGTCTCCGCGACCGACTCGACGCCGTGTTCGCGGAGCGCGGCCTCGAGCGACCCCATCCCGATCTCCTGCGCCGCGATCGCGTCGGAGAGCCAGGCGCCATCCCGCGCGAGCGTCGTGGGCTCCGACTGGAGGATCCGGGAGATCCGCGGGAGTCGGAACATCGCGATCGAGACGAGCCAGTTCACGGTGAAGATCGTGGTGATGATGACGAACGCGCCCAGGATGGAGTCGTCGGGACCGGTCATCGCCGGCTGGAGGGCGTTCGCGGCGAGGAGGACGAGCGCCAGGTCGAAGATCGTGAACTGGCCGACCTCCCGCTTGCCGAACAGCCGGAGCGCGAGCAGGAACGCGAAGTACACGAGCGCCGTGCGGACGACAAGCTGGACCACCAGGTCGATGCCCATCCCGGGCGGCCAGAGGACCATCTGGAGACCGAACACCGGGCACCCCTCGCGCTGCAACGCCCGCGCCTCGACCGGCGCAGACCTAACTCCTCGGCGGCGCGTCGAGCAGGTGTCGGCGGAGGAACGCGAGAGTCCGCTCCAGGGCGTCCCGCTGGGTCTCGCGGCGCTGCCACCCATGGCCCTCGTCGTCGTACCAGTGCACCTCGTGGTGCTTCCCCTCGATCTCGAGCGCCTCGACGATCCGCTCCGTCATGAGCGGCACAACGCGGCGGTCCCTGCGGCCGTGGAGGATGAGGAGCGGCGCCTCGATGCGCTCCGCCCGATAGACCGGCGAGCCGCGCCGGAAGAGCTCCGCGGCGACGGGATCCGCCGGGTCGCCCATCTGCCGCTGCAGGTCCAGGCGCCCCACGCGGTCGCCGTGCCGGAAGCTCTCGGCGATCTCGCTGTCGCCGAACAGGTCGACCCCCGCGCGCCACATCGACGGCTCCTCGGTGAGCGCGCCGAGGACGAGGTACCCGCCGTACGAGCCGCCGTACACGGCCAGGCGGCCGTCGCACCACGGCTGGTCGGCGGCCCAGCGGCCCGCGTCGATGACGTCCTGGACGTCCGCGTGACCCCATTCCCCTCGGTTCGCGAGACGGAAGGCCGCCCCGTGTCCGGTGGAGCCCCGGAAGTCGACCGAGAGCACGGCGATCCCTTCCTCGGCGAGGAGCTGGCGGATCGGCTGCCAGTCCCGGAGTGTCTGCGAGTTCGGGCCGCCGTGAGCGTGCACCACGACGGGCACGCGGCGCGCGCCGCGCTTCCCCGAGGCATCCGCCGGCCGGTACAGCGTGGCCTCGAGCTCGAGGCCGTCGCGAGCGGTGACGCGCACCCGCTCGCCGTCCACGAACCGGTCCGCGTCCACGGTCGCCGGCAGCGAGATGGTCACCCGCCGCGGTCGCTCGGAGGCGGCGCGCGGACCCGCCGTCCCGCCTTCCGCCGGATCGGCCGCGCCCGCCACCGGGAGGATCCAGACGTCCTTCGGTGCGCGGTCGCCGTCCGCGATCGCGAGGACCGCCGAGCCGTCCGGCAGCCACGCGAACGGCCGCCAGACGCCGGCCCACGGGTTGAGGACGGTCCCCGACTCGGGCGCGGCGATCGACGACGGGCGCGGCACCTTGCGGGGACGGCCGCGGGGCCGCTTCGGTGCGGCCGCTTCGACGAGCGGTGCCACGATCGCGTCGACGCACCCGTCGTGGATCGCGACGTGGGCGAAACGCGACCCATCGGGTGAGGGCAGGGGTGCCCAGCCCTCGCCGCCGCCGTTGTCCACGTGCTCGACCGCCCCGGACGTGAGGGTCGTCCGCAGCGCACCGTCGGCCGACACGCGGACGACCTGCATCCAGCCGTCGACCTCGATCCCGCAGAGGAGCCCCGACCCATCCGGCAGCCATCGCCCGCCGACGGCCCACTCGTCGTCTCCGGCGAGGATCCGCTCCTCCCCGGTGGCGACGTCCACGGTCCAGACCTGGGCGGTGAGCAGGTCGGCCGAGCGCTGCCCGCCGAGCGCGAGCCGCGACGAGTCAGGGCTCCAGGCGAGCTCCTCGACGTCGATACCGGCCGGCGTGACGGCACGCGGCTCCGGCGGCCTGGGTGCGGCCGGCGGGCGGCCCCGGCGCGGGATCGGCGCGTCGACGATCCAGACCTGCGACCAGCCGCGCCGGCGTGACAGGAACGCGATGGCCCGTCCGTCCGGCGACCAGCGCGGCGACGTGTGGCCGGCCGGATGCTCCGCGACCACGACCTCGCGGCGCCCGGCCACGTCGACGACGACGATCGAGCCGTCGCGGACGAAGGCGAGCGACCGGCCGTCGGGCGACCAGCGGGGATCCGTCACGGGGCTCGCGCTCGACGTGATCGGCCGCGGCCAACCGCCGCGCACCGGCATGACGCACAGCTGGCGTGCCCCCGCGTACTCGAGCGTGAGCGCCAGCGTCCGCCCGTCGGGTGCGAGCCGGACGTCGCGGGGCGGGTCCACGGCCACCATCCGCTCCGGCGTGAGCGCGGGGGCTCCGCGGCGGAGTCCCGCTGCGGCGACCGGGGACGATGTCCGCGCGGGGCGCGGTGTCCCGGGCACGCGGGTGCGCGAGCCGGGGGGTCGGCCGCGCCGGCGGATCGGGGTCGCCGTGGGCTCGTTCGCCGAGGGCTCGTCGGTCACCGCGACCCCCCGGGCTGCTCCCACAGGCTCGTGCGACGCTGGCCCGGCACGCGCTGCGGGTCGACGCGGACGAAGCACTCGCGGCCGAGCGCCGCCTCCATCGACTCCACCATCGCGGGAGGGATCCCGCCGTCCGGCATGCGGATCTGCGTCGCGTGCGCCCGCATGGCGGCGAGCTTGCGGTCGATCACGGACCGGACGTCCACGGCCACGTCGATCGCGTCGTCGGGGATCGCGAACGCGGCGAACGCCTGCTGCTGCGCGCGGTCGTCGTCCGTCGGCGCGGGCCGCTCGCCCTCGTCCGCCGACTCGAGCGCGGCGAACATGTTGCCGAGGGCCCAGAGCTGGGTCTGCGCGACGACCTGGTGGTACAGCGCACGGGGACCGTCCGGGTCGACCGCCGCCCGGCGGTACCCCTCAGTGGCGAGGCGCGAGATCGCGCGGTGGTCCGGGTGGCCGTAGATGCCGTTCGGGTCGAACGTGACGACGATCGCCGGCCGGAGCTCGCGGAGGACCGCGACGATCCTGCCCACGACCTCGTCGGGGTCGGCGAGGACGAGCGAGCCGGGCGGCGGACCCCAGCCCTCCATCCCCGAATCGCCGTAGCCGAGAAACACCGGCTCGCCGATGCCCATCGCGCGGCAGGCGTCCCGCAGCTCCCCGCGCCGGATCTCGGGATCCATCACGCGCTCGGCGACGGTGCCGCCCTCGCCGCCGAGGTCGCCGTCGGTCGCGCAGACGACGTTCACCGGCAGGCCGGCCTCTGCGGCGAGCGCGAGCGTGCCGGCCATGCCGAAGCTCTCGTCGTCCGGATGGGCGAAGATCGCGAGGAGGCCCTGGGGGGCCATCCCGGGGCCCGGTCGATCGCTCACGCCGGCTGCGCCTCCGCTTCTGCGACTATCCGCGGTCGCGAAGCTTCGCGACCCACGGCTCGATGATCCGCAGGTGGTCGAGCTGGTGCCCGTGGAGCACCCAGAAGACCCACGAGTAGACGTCGTCGTCGGAGGCGAGGAGCTCCGGCGGGACCCGCCGGGCGACGGTCACCAGGCGCGCGTGGCCGGCACCGACGCGCTCCCGGACCTCGGCCGGCTGAAGCCCCGCCCACTCGCCCCTCCGCTCCTCGTTCCACGTGTCGAGGTCGCCGCCGCTGAAGTCGCTCTCCGAGGGCCACGGCCCGCCCGCCAGCGCGGTCTCGATATAGGCGGTCCCGGCATCCTGCCAGGCGCCGATGTGGGCGACGTGATCGATCAGGGACCAGTCCGGCCCGCCCACCGCGGACGGCGCGAGGCCGGGCAGCATCCAGGCGTCGTCGGAGAGTCCCGTCCAGCTGGCGGAGAAGCGCTCCCACGATCCCGCCTCGTCGGCGAAGAAGTCGCGGTCCGGGGCCCGGAAGTCGATCTCCACCACCGTGTCGATCGGCGCCGTGCGCAGGTCGATCGTGTCCGTCATCGGTCGTCGGCCCGCGTCGCGCGCTCGAGCTCATCCTTTCGGAGCGAGGCCTCGAGCTGGTCCCCGAGCTCGTTCGTGCGCCGATAGGCGGCCCATACCGCCTCGGACAGGACCGTCCGGAGGCGACCCGCCTCGAGCTCGTGGAGGGCCGCCGCGCTCGTGCCTCCGGGTGACGTCACCATGTTCCGGAGCATCGCCGGGTGCATGGCGCTCTGCTTCGCGAAGAGCGTGCTGCCCTCGAGCGTCTCCACGACGAGGTCATGCGCGACGTGGCGCGGGAACCCGAGGTGGACGGCCGCGTCGATGAGCGCTTCCATGACGAGGAAGACGTACGTGGGGCCGGTCCCCGAGACGGCCGTCGCCATGGCGACGAACTTCTCGTCGTCCACCTCGATCTCGCGGCCGAGCGCGCGGAGGATCGTGGCCGTCTCGGCCCGCTGATCCGCCGTCACGTCGGGCGTGGCGTACCAGACCGTGATCCCCCTGCCGATGCGCGACGGCGTGTTCGGCATCGCACGCACGACGCGCGGGTGGTCGAGGATCCCGGTGAGCGCGGTCGTCGTGGCGCCCGCGACCACCGACAGGACGAGCTGGGTCGCGTCGAGCACGGCGGCGATCTCGTGGCCCACCTTGCCGAGCATCTGCGGCTTGATCGCCAGGAGGACGATGTCGGCGCCCTCCACCGCCTGCGCATTGCGCGGGACCGTGGCGATCCCGTGATCGCGGGCGAGCTCCTCGCGGCGCTCGGCGCGCGGGTGGCTCGCGACGATCCGGTCTGGCGCGACGAGACCGTCGCGGAGCAGGCCGGCGATCATCGCCTCGGCCATGACGCCGGAGCCGACGGTCGCGATCGTGCGACCGGAGAGGGCGGACATGCGACGGAGTATATGCGTGGGCATCGCGATCAGCGGTCCGCGCGCTCAGCGACCGCCACGATGAGGTCGGGGCCTGCCGCGGCGGCCTCGGCGAGGCGGAAGCCGGTGAGGTGCTCGGAAAGGGCGGCCCGGAGGTGCGCCTCGTCGACGCCCGGCCGCCCGAGATCGACGACGACGAGACGCCCGCCGTCGCGAAGACGGTCCCGCGTCGCCGCGACGAGCGATTCCCGCGGGCCGGGCGCCAGGCGGCTCAGCGCGAAGCCGAGGAACGCGCCGTCGTAGCGTCCGGCCTCGTCGGCGCGTGGCGGCGCCGCGGGGTCGGACGCGTGGACGTGGGCCCGGAGGCGGTGCGCCACGAGCCGGGCGGTCGTCCTGTCGGCCATCCCCGGACGGTCGTCGAGCGCGGTGAGCTCTCCGGCCGAGGCGAGCAGCACCGACCAGAAGCCCACGCCGCAGCGAGGCTCCACGATCCGACCCGCGAGCCCGGCCGCGTCCACGCGCTCGACGGCGGCGTCGATCCCCGCGAGCCATGCCGCGGCCGGGATCGGGCCGCGGTCGAACGCGCCGCGCGCCAGGTACCAGTCGTCGAGCGCGTCCGGGTCGTCGGGAGGCGCGGCAAGCGGGAGTGCGAGTCTCCCGGGCGGCGAGGGCGCCGGGCGGGGCGGGACCGGCTGCGCGGCGAGCGGCGCCGGCGACGAGACGACGGCGAGCGGTGCCGGCGACGAGACGACGGCGAGCGGCGTGGGCGACGAGGCGACCGCGGCCCCCGCGACCGTCGCGGAGCCGCCGATGCGGGAGCGGGCTTCGATCGCCGCCCGGAGCCGCCGGCGCAGGAAGGGGTTGTCGCCCGCCCGCCCCAGGCAGTCCGGGCAGAGGCGCGCGAGGGTCGCGAGATCGTCAGCCGCGGCGGGGCCGCAGGTCGTCCCGCACCACAGGCAGGTGTAGCCGGCCGCGAGGCGACCGGTCACGCCACCGGGACCCACGCGGCGGGCTCGCCGACCCCCACGAAGCCGTCGGGGTCGATGATCTCCGCGAGCGTCGCGACGCCGTCGATGAGATCGGGGCCCGGGCGCCCGAACGCCGCGGCAGCGTCGAGCGCAACGACCGCGCCGCGGCGCACGGCGCGGAGCTCCCCGAGGAACGCCGGGCGAGGAGCGGCATCCCAGGCGGCCACGACGTCGGGGAGCGCGAGGCCGGAGGCCACGAGGAGGATGAGCTCGGGATCGACGTCGCGGATCGCCTCCCACCCGACCGCGACGGGGCGTGCGCCATCCGCACCGAGCAGGTCCCACCCGCCGGCGACGCGGATGATCCCCGGGAGCCAGTGGCCGGCGGCCATCGGCGGGTCGAGCCATTCGAGGGCCACCACGCGCGCGGGGGCGCGACCGGCATCCCGGCGGTGGAGGACGCGCTCCTCCAGCCCGGCCAGCCGCTCCCGCAGCACCTCGACAAGCCCGAGCGCCTCGTCCTCCGCCTCGGTCATCGCGCCGACCGTGGCGATGGCGTTGAACGCGCCCTCGATGGACACGGGCTCAAGCGACACGACGGACGTCGCCGGGTCCAGGGCGGACCGCAACGCGGCCATCGATCGGAAGCGGACCTCGCACGCGGGGCAGCCGGCCTGGAGCAGGACGAGGTCCGGCGCGAGCGCGGCGATCGCCGCCACGTCGGGGACGCGGGCGGCCGGCCCGGCTCCAGACAGGCGCGCAGAGCGCTCGTGGACCGTGGGGCCGAGACCGGGCCTCCGATCGTCGATCCCGGCGGTCCGGTCCGGCGCCGTGACGATGGCCGCAACGCCGTCCTCATCGGCCCACAGGTCGTCGGGGAGGCCGACGAGCTCGTCCTCGAGGCCGAGGGCGCGGACGATGGCCGTCGCCGAAGCGCTCAGCGAGACGATGCGCACGGCTGCGCGGCCGCGGACGGGACGGCGGCCGACTGGCGCCGGGCTTCCCGGCGCCGACGGTGTCAGGCGGGCTTCAGCGCATCGACCATGACGCGCGCCGCCGCGCGGTCCGAGAACCACACGACGTTGGCCTGCGTGTAGCCGACCCACTCGGGCGGCAGCGACTCCTCCGGGAAGATCGCGTTCACCGGGCACTCGGGCTCGCAGGCACCGCAGTCGATGCACTCGTTAGGGTCGATGTACAGGGTCCGGTCCACGCCCTCTTCGAAGTGGATGCAATCCACGGGGCAGACCGACACGCACGCTTGGTCCATGACGTCGACGCACGGCTCGGCGATCACGTAGGTCACGTCCACATCCTCCAGGCGTCGCGCGGCGACGTCCGGTGCGGCCGCGCGTGAGTCTGTTCCTCGGGGACGGAGGCCCGTCCCGCAGCGCGACGATAGCACCTCCCGCGAGACCGGTGCATGTCCGGCGACCGAGCCATCGGCACGGCCGGCCGCCGCCCGGGTCGCGCCGGCCGTGCCCCGGATACAGCCGCGGCCTGCCTCAGGGCGCTGCCGAGGAGCCCGCGCTCGGAGCCGGCGGGAGCGTCGTGGACGGGGTCGGCGTGACGGTCACGTCGAAGGGGCTGGCGCCCGACCTCACGAGCCGGATCGGCGCCTGCATCCCCTTCGCCCAGTGGCCGGGGATGTGGCAGCCGAGGATGAGCGGCTCCGGGATGACGGTGGGCACGGTCCACCGGACGTCCCTCTCCGCACCCGACTCGACCACGACCCGGAAGCCGTCCATGCCCGCCGGCACCGTGACGACCGGCGTGGGCCCGGGCGGCGGGTCGGCGTTCGCGGCTTCGGCCGTCTCCCATGCCCCTTGCGTGGCCGCGTCGCCGATGATCGCCTCGTGGACCGTGAGGCCGCCGTTCACGATGTGGAACAGCACCGTCTCGCCGGGCGCGAGATCGAGGACCGATGGCAGGAACTGGTAGTCCTTGAGGATGATGTTCACGGCGCGCGGCGCGTCCTCGGTGCCCGGGACGATCGGCGGAGTCGCCGGGTTCGCGCCGGCGTCGCAGGCGGCGAGCACGGACGCGACCGCGGCGACGGCGACGAGCGCCCGGATGCGCGGGCGGCCGGCGAGGAGCGAGCGGAGGGTGTGGGAGGACACGGCGCCGAAGTCTACCCAAGGACCGCATCCGAGGCGCGAGCGCCCCGGGCGCGGCGAGCAGGCGGCGCGCGAGCCGGTCGCTGGCAGCGCGCGCGTCGACCACTGATGCTCCCGACCGGCCCGCGGACCCGCCCGCCGTGACTCGCGGGGCCCGACCGGCGTGGATCGCGACGCACGGCACGTCGCGGTGACGGGGTCCCTCGCTCAGGCCCAGCGGCGGCCGCACGGGCCGATCGACGGGCGGAGCGCGGCGACCGGGGACGTGCCCGGACTCACGCCGGGCGACCCCGCCGCGGCCGCGGGATGCGGTTGCGCGACGACGATCGCCGAAGCGACCACCGCCGCGAGGGCGAGCGCGCGGGCCCACCGGAACGTGGACGCCAGATTCGTGGCCATCGCCGGACCTCCTGACTCGTCCGGCATCAACCACCGGGGAGGTCGCATCCTGGTCGCGCGCGGGCTCCCACGGATCCCCTGCCGATCATCCGCGGATCATCGGCCCGGCGTACCATCGAGCTCATGGACCGCGACCCCCTGTTCGTCGCCCGCGACGCCCTCCGCGCCGAGCGCGCGCGGACGTTCGACGAGCTCGTGGATTCGGACGTCGTGGCACCGGAGCCGATGACGTACGGGTCGCAGGCCGCTGCGGCCAGCCAGGTGTTCGCCCAGCAGCGTGATCTCGCGCTCCGGGATGCGTCGGAGCGGCGGCTTCACGAGGTGGACGCCGCGCTGGCAAGGGTGGAGGCGGGGACCTACGGGGTGTGCCGCGCGTGCGGCCGTCCGATCGCGGATGCCCGACTCGAGGCGATCCCGTGGGCGGCGCTCTGCATCGAGTGTCAGCGCGCGGCCGGACCGGGACGGT
>CAIYQJ010000105.1 GCA_903928275.1 uncultured Chloroflexota bacterium | reverse complement strand
ATCCTGCGCGCCGACCGGGCGCGCGCCGAGCCCCACGCTCCCGGTGGGCGCCCGGCGGTCAGGCGCGGCCGTCCGCGTCGACCTCGCCCGCCGCGTGTGCCGCCGCGACCTCGTGGTCCCATGCCACGCGGTCCGCGGTGAGGACCTCGAGGGCGCGGTCGAGCTCGCGCCAGCCCACGACTTCGGTCTCCTTCTTCTCGAGGAGCTTGTACGTCGTGAAGAAGTTCTCGATCTCCACGAGGCGGTGGGGGCGGACCTGGTCGAGCCGTTCGATGTGCGCCTGGTGCGGGTCGCCGATGGCGACGCACAGGACCTTGAAGTCGAACCCCATCTCGTCGCGCATCTCGAGCCCGCCGATCGGGCGCGCCCACACGCGGCATCCGGTGAACGTGGGCTCGTCGATGATCAGGAGGGCGTCCGTGTGGTCACCATCGTCGGCGCGGGTCCCGCTGATGAACCCGTAGTCGAAGTTGTAGAAGACGGCCGACGAGAGGATCCGGTCGAGGCGGAAGACGTGCGCCTCCTCGTCGTACTCGTACTTGTTGCGGCTGCCGCGCGGGATCTCGACGACGATCTCGACGATCCTGGGGAAGGCGTCTGCGTGCGATGTGGTCATGGCATCACGATACGGCAACCGCGGCTCGCGGAGGAGCGGACGCGACAACGCCGCGATCGCGCCGGATCGCGGAACCGTTGCCGGCGCGCCAGGCGGTGGGAGCGCAAGGCGGAGCAGGAGCACCGGAGCGAGCGCACCTGCAGGTGCGTGAGCGAGGAGCGGACGCGACAACGCCGCGATCGCGCCGGATCGCGCGCCGGCTCAGTCGCTGTAGAGGCGCTCCTCGATGAGCTTCTCCTGCACCGTCCGGCCCGTCGGGTCGAAACAGCTGTATTCGAAGTGCTTCTCGAACTCCAGGTCCACGTTGTCCTGGCCGCCGCGATTCTTCTCCACCGTCGCGATGATCCAGTCGCGGAACCGCTGCGCCTGGTACGGGTTGAACTCGATGTTCACCTTCGCGACGATGCTGTACTTCTCGTTGAGGATGAGGATGATGTCCGCCTCGTAGTTGATCGCGGACGAGCCTCGCAGGTGGTAGTTGCGGAGGCGCTTCGCCTTCAGGCCCTCCTTGTCCGCCGCGACGATCGCCACGACCGGGACCTCCTCGGACAGCGCGATGTCCTTCAGGCCGTTGACCGCGTAGGTGACCTTCTCGGACTCGTTCTCCGGCTCGGGGATCTGCGGGACCTTCTGCAGGTAGTCCACGAAGAGCATGAGCTGCCGGTCATCGGATAGCTCCTGGTGCCGGCGCACGAGCTTGCGGACGTTCTCGATGGTCGTGGCCGTCTGCGAACCGCGCAGCAGGAACAGGCTCTGCCCGTAGCGACCGATCCGGTCGAGGCTGGGCCGCAGCCGGGGGTTCTCCGCGAGCTCTGGACCGCCCGTGCCCTCCGACATCCACGAGCCGAGGATCTCGGACCGCACCTCCTGGATCTTGATGGCGCCCGTCTTTTGTGGAAGGTGGGCGAGCGCCGACTCGAGCGCGATGAGCCGGTTGAGGAGGTACTGCTCCTCGTGCTCGAAGCAGATGTACAGGACGTTCGCCTGGCCCGACATGGCGACGTTGCGCGCCATCTGCAGCGCCATCGTCGTCTTGCCGGTCCCCTGCGCGCCGCCGATCAGGAGCAGCTCCCCGGGCCGCAGTCCGGATCCGATCGTCTTGTCGAGCGGCGTGAACCCGAGCGGGACGGGCTGGTACTCCCCGACCTTGCCGGTGGCCACGCGATCGTTGAGCTCGACGAGGACCTGCAGCGCCGAGCGCGGGACGAGCGATCCGCCGTCCGCGTCGACGCGCCAGGCGCGTCCGGTCACCTCGCTCGGCTGGTCGGGTGTTTCGATGCTCAACGGTCGGCCTCCCCTGTCGCGGCGGGGGTCATGCTAGCACCGGCCCGGGGCGCCCGGATGGCATCACTTCCGCGGCGGTGCGCCTCAGGAACGGAGATCGGCGATGCCGACGGCGGCGAGCTGGTCCCAACAGGCGGCGACGGCCCGGATCCCGGTCTCGACGTTCGCGAGGACCATTGATTCGTTCGGCGCATGTGCATGGTCGTCGTCGTTCGAGAACCCCAGCAGCACGACCGGCAGCCCGAGGATGCCCTCGAAGCTGGCGGCGACCGGGAT
>CAIYQJ010000104.1 GCA_903928275.1 uncultured Chloroflexota bacterium | reverse complement strand
CTCGAGTGGGTGGAGGACATGCTCGGCGCCGACATGGTGGCCTTCTACGAGGGCTTCGCCCAGGGCGCGCGGTGCACGCTCCGCCTGAAGATCAGCGAGGGGAAGGACCCGCACCATGCGTGGGAGGCGGCAGCACGCGCGTTCGCCGTCGCGCTGCGGCGCTGCTTCGACCCCATGCCGTTCCGCGCCGGGCTGACGGCGGGTGTGAAGGGCACGCTCGACTGATGGTGGGCGACGGCGGTCGGTCCGCAGACAGCGCCGGGGCCGCGGAGGACCCACTCGCCGGCAGGAGGCCGGCCGGCCGCGCGGCGGCCGCCGGGTCAGCGGGGTCAGCGGGGTCGGCCGGGCGGTTCGTCGGGAGGTCGGCCCTGGTGACCGGCGGGTCGTCCGGTATCGGGCTGGCCACGGCCCACCGGCTCGTCCGCGAGGGCGCGGCGGTGCTCATCGTCGGCCGCCGGCCGGACAAGGTCTCCGACGCGGTCGGGGAGCTGCGCGTCGTGGCGGCGGAGGTCGCGGAGGCGTGCGGCCGCGAGCCGGCGCAGGTCATCGGCGCATCGCTCGACGTCACGGACGAAGAGTCCGTCCGGGTCGCGGCGGACGCTGCCGCCCGGATGGGCCGTCGCCTCGACATCTGCGTGGCGGCAGCCGGCATCGACGGCGCGGCGCAGAACGCCCTGGACCTCAGCGTGGACGACTTCCGGGCGGTCCTCGACGTGAACGTCATGGGCCTGTTCATCACGGCGCGCGCCGCTGCGGAGCGGATGGCCGCGGACGGCGAGGGCGGCGCGATCGTTCTCGTCGCGAGCGTGAACGGCCTCATCGCCGAGCCAGAGTTCGCCGACTACAACACGAGCAAGGGCGGCGCGGTCATGCTCGCCCGCTCCCTGGCGCGGGACCTCGCGGCACGCGGGATCCGCGTCAACGCGCTCTGCCCCGGGTACACGCGCACGCCGATGACCGAGGCGTACCTCGCGGACCCCGAGACGCGCGAGACGATCCTCGCCCGGATCCCGCTCGGCCGCGCCGCCGACCCGGACGAGATCGCGACCGTCGCCGCGTTCCTCTGCAGCGACGATGCGAGCTACGTCACCGGCTCGGTGATCGTCGCGGACGGGGGCTGGCTGGCGTAGGGCTGCCGAGCGAGCACCCGGCACGAGGGGCGGCGCCTACCGCGGTAGGCGCGGGCATCGTCGCGCGATGCGATGGGGTCCGCGAGCGACCTACGTCCGATGCACCAGTCGCACCGGGACGTTGACAGCATGCACCACCGGACCTTGGTGCGATGTCGCTCGCGCCCGAGGCGCGCGATGGTCTACCCGACGCGGTTCATGACGTAGCCATCCGGACACCGCGCCGACAGCGCTCGGAGCGCCCCGGACCATGCGACGCAGGCTGGCGAACCTCCACGGTCCCACCTCGATCCGGTGGCGGTTCGCGCTGCTGGCGCTGACCGTCTGCGTCGTGGCGATCTCCGCGAACGTGTGGGCGACGGCCAACGGCATCACCAGCGACCGCCGTGCCGGCGAGGAGATCGCCCTGTCCGTCGCGATCGAGGATCAGGTCGCCACGCTGCGGAGCAGTCTCTTGGCTGAGCAGACGGCGCTCGGCGGGTACGTCGCCGACATGGACGCGACCCACCTCGAGGCGGCCCTGGCCGCGCGGGCCTCCGAGGTCGAGGCGATCGCGACGGTCCGGACGTTGGCAGCAGGGCTGCCGGGAGTCGTGCACGCGATCGACTCGATGGATGGCGCCGTCCGTGCCTGGTGGCAGAGCTCCGCCGATCCGGTCCGGGCCGGGAATCCGACCGGCTCACCCGCCGGCACCTCGGTGCTCACGCCGACGACGGGAATGACCGACCACGCCGATTCGGCGTTCGCGCCGGTGACCGCGGCGGTCGATGCGGTGGCCGCCTCGCACCCGTCGCCAGAATCGCTCATCGCGGCCGCCAACGCCCAGAGCGAACGGCTGCGAACGATGGAGCTGGCCGTCGTGATCGTGACGCTCCTCGGCGCCTTCGCGCTGGTCTTCGTCTTCGCCCGCCGGTGGGTCTTCTCGCCCATCGCCGGCCTCGTGGACGTCGCGACGACGCTCCATGCGGGCGGCACGGCGATGTTCCAGACCTCCGGATCGGAGGTCGGCCAGCTCGGCTCGGAGCTCGACCGGATGTACCGGACACTCGCGGCAGAGGCCGAGGCGAACACCGTTGTCAACCGCTTCGTTGAGCGCGTGGTGATGGAGGAGGACGACCGCGGCGTCGCCGAGGGCCTGGTCGTCGCGCTCGACGAGCTCGCGGCGCCCGACCGGATCTCCGTGCACGTCTCGAACCGGAGCCAGGATCGCGCCGTCCTCCAGGCCTCGAAGGGCGAGGTCGACGGGGCCGTCGTGAGCCTTCACGGCATGGAACGCTGCCCGGGCGTGCGACGGAGCGTCCTCTACCCCACCCAGGACGCCGCGGACCGGCAGGCGGTGATCTGTCCCCTGTTCCCGGCGACCGCGGGCACGCTGGTGCACGTCCCGCTCATCGACCGCGACTGCGTCGGCGTCGCGCACCTCGCGTGGGACGCGCCGGGCAGGTTCGACGAGCGTTCCGTGGAGACGATCCACCGCCTCATGGGACGTGCCTCCCTGTCGATCGCGAACCGGCGG
>CAIYQJ010000103.1 GCA_903928275.1 uncultured Chloroflexota bacterium | reverse complement strand
TCGTCGACCATGACGGTGAGGAAGTGCCGGCGCCCCTGGCTCTCGACGATCTCGCCGGAGAAGAGCCCGTCGAGGACGGTGCCGTCGCGCCGGCGGACCTTGAGCTCGACGTCCGTGATGCGGCCCGTGGCCTGCAGCTCCTCCGCCACGGCGCGCTGCTGCTCCGGATCCGGGAAGAGGTCGAGCTCCTCGCTCGTCCTGCCGATGACCTGCTCGCGGGAGTAGCCGAGCACCCTGAGCCATGCGTCGTTCACGTCCGTGAAGCGTTGGTCGTGCAGGTCGCTCACGGCCATGAGCGCCGGGTTGCGCCGGAACAGTCGCTCGAACTTCTGGAGGGCCTCCTGCTCCGTGCTGAGATCCTTGCAGATCGCGAAGACGCAGGCCCGGTCGTTCCAGGTGCCGAACCAGATCCGCGTCTCCACCGGGAGGGGCGCACCGGTCTTGCCCTGGAGCGGCAGCGGGCACGTGTTCCGCTCGCCGTTCCAGATGGCGGCGTAGATGACCTCCGCCTCCGGGCGCAGCTCGGGGGGATGCAGGTCGAGGAGGCGCATCGACCGCACCTCGGCGGATTCGTACCCGAGCTTCCGCGTGAGGGCGGGGTTCGCGTGGACGATCTGGCCGTCCATGCCACCGACGAGGATGATGTCGTCGACCGTCTCGAAGAACGCGCGGAAGTTCTCCTCGCTCGCCTCGAGCCTCGCGGCGAGCGACGACAGCGCGCGTCCGATCTCGGTCTGCTCGTCGTCCTCTGGAAGGGGCTCGCCGATCCCCGGCAGCTGTCCGCCCGCCCCGAACCCGGTCCAGTCGACCATCCGCGCGTGGTCCGCCCACTGCAGGGCGCCCACCCCCTCCGAGCGTCGCCTCGAGTGTAGCGGTGCCGGCCATGCGCCGAACGACGTAGCGCCCACAGGACCCGCGGTGCGGGTCGCTCCGACCGGGGATCAGCCCTCGCGGAGCTCCGTGGCCGGGATCGGCCGCGCGCGCGTGGCCTCGTCGACCGCGCGACGCTCGTCGGGCGAGAGGTCCCGCCCGACGAGAAGGTCGGGCCGGCTCGCGGCCGTCCGCCGAAGCGCCTCGACGTGGCGCCAGCGGGCCACGGCACCATGATCGCCGCTCGTGAGGATCTCCGGCACGCCGATCCCCCGGTACACCGCCGGGCGCGTGTACTGCGGGTACTCCAGGAGCCCGCGCGCGAACGATTCCTCCACGATGGACGCATCTTCGATGACGCCGGGGATCAGCCGGATGACCGCGTCGAGGACGACGAGCGCAGCAAGCTCGCCGCCCGACAGGACGAAGTCGCCGATGGAGATCTCGCGATCGACGAGCGACCGGACACGCTCGTCCACTCCCTCGTAGCGGGCGCACACGAGGATCAGGTGCTCGAGGCCGGCCAGCTCGTGCGCGGTCGATTGCCGGAACGGCTCGCCGCCGGGATCCATGAGGATGGCCGTCGATCCCGGCCGGCGTAGCGCGTCGAGCGCGTCCCCGACGGGCTCCGGCCGGAGGACCATCCCGGCGCCGCCGCCGTACGGTGCGTCGTCGACGCTCCGGTGGCGGCCGATCCCCCACTCGCGGAGGTCGCGGATCCGCACCGCGACGAGACCGCGTTCGACGGCGCGGCCGGGGATGCTCTCGTCGAGCGGCCCCCGGACCATGGCGGGAAAGAGCGTCAGGACGTCGACCTCGAGCGTCACGTCCCCGGAGCCTCTCCCCCGTCGACGGCGGGCCCGACCGGATCGGTCGCCGGAACGGCCTCGACCTCCCGAGCGGGCCGGGCCGCCAGTGCCTCCGCGCGCGACCGGTGCCGCCGGGGCGCGCGAGCGGGACGGACCGTGAGGTCGAGCCCATCGGCATCGACGACGATGGTGCCGAGTCGCGGCGTCCACTCCCGGATGAAGTCTTTCACGACCGGCAGGTCGAACGCGCCGACCGGTCCGTCGTCCACGACGAGCACCTCCGCGGCGCCGGCGCGGTAGACGTCGCGGACGGTCCCGAGCGGCGT
>CAIYQJ010000102.1 GCA_903928275.1 uncultured Chloroflexota bacterium | reverse complement strand
TGTCGCCGGCCAGCGACTTTGTCCATCATGCGGCCAGCGATCCTGTCCTCAGCCTCGGTCCCGACGGCCACGCCAGGGATGATCCGAACCTGGCCGGCGGACGACCCCGCGGGGTGGTTGCGGGGCTGGCGACCAGCCGGGGTCGAGCCGTTCCGCGAGATCAGCTGCCGGATCCCTGTCCGAAGGTGATCTGAACCGGCGCGCCCGGAGCTGGCCGGCGTCAGCCGGTGCGGGCCGGACGGGGATGCAGATGCCCTCGTGGTGGATCCACAGGCTGCCATCGAGACGCTCCTGGAGGATGACCGAGCGGCCGGCCCAACTCTGCCCGTCGCTCCGGCGCGGCAGGGCAAGATCGCCATCGGCCCAGCTGATCGTGCTGTCCCGGGCGACCCGCCGGGGGTAGTGGAAACAGAAGACGGCGGCGGAGCTCAACCCGTCGGGCCACGGCCGCCAGGCAGGGGTCGGGTCAGTGGCGCAGACCGCGAACCGCGCGTTGTGCCGCTCGAGGAAGCCGGGCAGGAAGCCGTTCGCGTCCTCGATCGCGGTGATCCCTTCGAGACGCAGCTCGGTCACGAGGCGGTCCTGGAGCGTGTTCCAGAGTCGCTCGACCCGACCCTTCGCCTCCGCCGAGTGGGCTCCGATCCAGCCGATCCCTGCCTCCTCGAGGGCCCGCCCCACCTGGGTGAAGCTGCGCTTCCCGGTGAGCTGCTCGGCGAGCGTCGGTGGGCGGTTGCGCTCGACGATGAAGATCCCGTGGCGGTCGGAGTACGTGGCGCCCGGGAGGCCATAGCGGTCCGCGGTCTGGGCGAACGTCGTGAAGTAGCCGGCCGCATCCTCCGCGGCGCGGAACGTGCCGCCGGCCACCCGGCTCGTCGCGTCGTCGATGCCGGCCACGAGCGTCGCGAACCCGACGTCGGGCCCGAACCAGCGGTGGCGGCTGCCATCGACCTGGAGGAGCATCCCCTCGCGCGCCATCCGCTCCCGGCGGCTCCGGTGCCGCGGCGAGCGGCGGGTCCGGACTGGCTTGACGGCCGCCTCGGCGAGGATCCGCCGGAGCGTCCGCGGGGCGACGACGATCCCCTCGCGCTCAGCGAGCAGCTCGGCGAGGTGCGCGCGGTTCACCCCGTCGTACGTCGTCGTCGCGAGCTCGACGAGGCGCGCCCGCAGAACGTCGTCGAGCCGGTTGGCCGGTATCCGGCCGCGATTGCCGTGGGCGAGGTCGGCCGGACCGTCGGCCGATCGGGCGAGGAGCCGGCCGACCTGACGGGCCGAGAGGGTGAGGATGGCGGCGGCCTGCTCGATCGTCAGGCCGCCGTTCATGACATGCTCGAGCACGAACGCTCGATGCTGGGCCCGAGCGTCGGGCGGGGTCGCTCTGTCCTTCGGTTCCATGCCCCCGACAGTGACAAAGTCGCTGGCCGCTTAACTCGGACAGAGTCGCTGGCCGACGACAGATCGGTGACCGCTACCTTGCGTGCCTCGCGCTCAGCGACGACGATGCGTGGTCCCCGTCGCCGCCTGCTGTCGCGCAGGGTCGATACTCGACATCGCGGCATCCTCGCCCACGCCGGGACTCGTCGGCTCGGGCTCGTCGCGACCCGCGGGGAAACGGTGGTTGTCGCTGCTGAGGAGACGGAGCCTGTGGGGCGGACATGACAGCAGCCGCGATCGGCGCGCTCTTCGTCGCCGGCGTTGTCGGCGGGATCGTCAGCGTCCTCGTGAGCCTCGTGTCCCTGGTGACGTACCCGGCACTCCTCGCCGTGGGGCTCTCCCCGGTCGCGGCCAACGTCACGAACACCGTCTCCCTGACGCTGACCGCCGTCGGAGCCGGCTTGAGCTCCCGGCCGGAGCTCACGGGCCAGCGCCCCACTCTGCTCCGGCTGGCCGTCGCGGCGGCCGCCGGCGGGCTGACCGGGGCCGCGCTCCTCCTCGTCATGCCCGCGCGGGCGTTCGAGCTGGTCGCCCCGGTGCTCATCGCCGGCGCCTCCGTGATCGTCATGCTGCAGCCGCGGCTGGAGGCTCGGGCGGTCTTCCGACCGAGAGGGCTGCGGCCGGGGACAGTCGCGGCCTTCTACGCGACCGCCGTGTACACGGGGTACTTCGGGGCGGCCGGCGGCGTGCTCGCGCTCGTGGTGCTCGCGGCCATCATCGCCCGACCCCTGACACACGTGATCGCGGCGAAGAACGTGCTCGCCGGAGTCTCGAACGGAACGGCGGCCCTGGTGTTCGCCTTCTTCGGTCCGGTGGCGTGGACGTATGTCGTCCCGCTGGCGGCGGGCCTCTTCGTCGGGGGGCTCATCGGACCCGGTATCGCCCGACGCCTGCCGGCGCGTGTGCTCCGTCTCCTCATCGGGGTCTGCGGCATCTCCGTCGCTGCCGTGCTCGGGTGGCACGCCTACTTCTGAGCGCGGCGCCGCCCCGGAGCCTCCCTTCACGGCCTGCGCGGCCGGGCGCCCCGGCTCTCATCGCGCCGGGCGAGACCGGTCACACGGGCGCGGTCTGGTCCGACGACGGGCCTGGCGTCGTCCGATCGCGTTGCGCGAAGGCGAGGTCGCACCGAGAAGGCGAGCCCCTCGCGTGCGGCCTCGGGGTGGTCGGCAAGCCCGACAGGGACCCGCGCAGGCCGCCAGCGCATGCCGGCCGCGGGGGTCCCCCGACGAGCATCGAGCTCGCGGGACTGCATCCTCCCGCCGGTGTCAGGATGACCGGCGCTTGTCCTGCACCGTCTTCCCTGCGTCGACGCTCAGCCGTGCGATGACCGTGGCCCGCGTGATCGGGTCCAGGGCCGCCACCTGGGCCTCGATGTCGTCGACCGTGGCGACCGCCAGGTTCCGCTTCGCTCGGACGCGTGTCGCGCCGATCACCAGCATGATCGCGAACGCCAACAGCAGCCCGATCTGAAGGGTCTTCCTCGCCTCAGCCATCTCAGTTCCGCCCGCGCTTCAGGCGCCTGCCGCTCGCGATCCCGAAACCAGGCCGCGGCTGCACGTGCGCGCGTCAGGATACGCGCCGGGAGTGACGGCGCGCGGCCCACCAGGTCGACCTCGAAGGGTCACCCTGCCCGCTCCGGGGCGAGCGGGGCCTTCTCCGCTACCACGGCGCGGCCGTGTCCTCGCTCGTCCTCGTCGCGATCGTCTCGAGCTTCCTCGCGTCGGCGGGGACGCTCGGACCGGCTGCCCTCGGCGCGGCTCTCGGGGGGGGCGCTCGTCCTCGGCATCGCTCTGGTCGTCCACTGGCCGCTCGCCTCCGCGCCGGAGAACGGCCTGAAGTCCGCCGTCGGCGCGATGCTCGTCGGCTTCGGCACCTTCTGGGCGGGCGAGGGCGTCGGGATCGACTGGCCCGCGGGCGACGCCGCGATCCTGGCCCTTCTCGTCGGGTACGCGGCCCTGGCGCTCGTCGGCGTGCAGGTGGTCCGGATCCGCCGCTCGGGGCGCGTCGCGGGCCTGTCGGCCGCGTACTCCCCGGCAGCCGTGCCCCCCGCGGCCGACGACCTCTGATGCGCCACCTTCGCGCCTTCGCCGCGTTCTGGTACGACTTCCTCGTCGATGACCGCCCCGTGCTCTTCCTCGGCCCGATCGCGGCACTGGTCATCGTCTGGCTGACGACGAACGCCGGGATGCCGGGACCCGCCGCGGGCCTTCTGCTCTTCGCGCTCGTCGCCGGCGTCGGCGGCGCGAGCATCGTGTGGGCGATTCGGCGCTGAGTCGCCCCGTTCGACGCGCGGCCCAGCAACATCCCGCCTCGGTCGAATCCGGCGACCCCGCGAGCGGGACTCCCACGCCGGACGGGAAGAGGACCTCGCGGTGACAGGGCCACGCCGAGCGCGGCGCCGGAAGGCCATCTGCTCATGGGTCGAAGCCACGACATTGTCACAGGCCGTGGCCGCAGGAAGCGGTGATGACACCTACTGTCACCAGGAGGTGGCGACCCCCGAGACGCAGCACTTCCACCGACTCGAGCAGACGCGCCCTTCGATGACGGGGAGGGTTGCGCTGATCACCGGCTGCACCTCGGGCACCGGCTTCGTGCTCGAAGACCTGCAGGGCGCCGGGCGCGACGGTGGGGAAGCTCGATCGCCCCCCGGGAAGGGCCGATGCGGCGCTGCAGGCGCTCGCCGGCCCGCGCGCCGCCCTGGCCGGCGCGGACCGGGCGGCGTCGTCTCCCGCTCCGGGCATCGGTCCTGGTGCTCGGGCGAGGGGGTGGCCGGACGGTCGCCGTCGCGTGACCCGGGCCGAACGGTCGGTTGCCGACGCGCCGCCGTGACGCGTGAAGCGGGTGGGTGCCGCACAGAGCCTGACCCCCGGAGGACGGAGGACGGACCGGCCGCCGGTCGTCGACTCCCGTTGGTTCGCGGACGCGCTGAGGGCGACGTGCGCACGCCGTCGATCAGCCCGCGTAGGCGTCCAGCTCGGCGAGGAAGGCATCCTTGACGTGGCGGGGCAGCCAGGCGACCTCGAAGGCGTTGCGCTCGAGCTGGACGAGCTCCTCGCGGGAGAGGCCCAGCGCTTCGTGGACTGCGATCAGGTTCTCCTGCAGGTAGCCCGGGAAGTACGCGGGATCGTCGGAGTTGATCGTGACCCGCAGCCCCATGTCCAGCATCCGCCGGATCGCGTCGGTCTTCATCGAGTCCGTGACGTAGCTGTTCGAGATCGGGCAGACGGTCAGGCCGAGCCCGCGCTGCCTCACGACCTCGACCAGCGCCGGGTCCTCCAGAACGTTGACGCCGTGGTCGATCCGGTCGACGCCGATCTGCTCGATGCACTGTCGGATGTGCTCGATGGAGTCCTCCTGGTCCACGTCGCAGTGCATGGTCAACATGAAGCCCTCCTGCCGCGCCCTCGCGAAGACGGCCGCGAACTTCGCGGGCGGGTTGCCCTTCTCATCGGAGTCCAGGCCAACGCCCACGATCCAGTCGCGATAGGGAAGGGCCTCCAGCAGCGTGGCCATGGCGTACTCGGCCTGGAAGTCGCGCAGGAAGCACATGATGAGCTGGGCCCCGATGCCGAGCCCGGCCTCGGCGTCCACGAGCGCGCGACGCAGACCGCGGATCACGACGTCGAACGGCACCCCGCGGGACGTGTGCGCCTGCGGGTCGAAGAAGATCTCCGCGTAGCGCACGTTCTCCGACGCCGCCTTGCGCAGGTATGCCATCGCCAGGTCGTAGAACTCCTGTTCCGTGCGGAGCACCGAGATGCCCTCGTAGTAGCAGGCGAGGAATGACGGCAGATCGTTGAAGTCGTAGTCCGCCCTCATCTGCTCGACGGTCTCGTACGGCCGGCCGACCGCGTTCCGTCTGGCCAGCTCGAACCTGAGCCCCGGCTCCAGGGTGCCCTCGACATGGAGGTGCAGCTCGCACTTGGGCAGGCCGGTGATGAACTCACGCATGCATGCGCTCCAGGATGAGACCGAGTCCGTGAGGGCCGCGCGGTCGACGAGGCCGCGGCACCTACTCCAGGACGAAGATGTTCTTCCTCGCGCACATCTCCTTCAGGATCCTGGGCCACACGGTGACGCTGACCTCGCCCAGGTGCGCCTTGTGCAGGAGCAGCATCTGGGTCCGGGACTGGCCGATGCCGCCGCCGATCGACAGCGGGGTCTCGCCGCTCATGATCCCCTTGTGGTACGGGAGGGCCAGCCAGTCGAGCTGGCCGGTCAGCTCCAGCTGCTGGCGGAGGGTCTCGGGGTTCACCCGGATGCCCATCGACGTCAGCTCGTGGCGCCGGTGGGTGACCGGGTTCCAGACGAGGATGTCGCCGTTGAGGCCGTGCATGGGACGGCCGTCCTCGGAGACGGTGGGCGTCACCCAGTCGTCGTAGTCGGCGGCTCGCATCTCGTGCGGGTAGCCGTCGTCGAGCGTCCACCCGATCCCGATGATGAAGACCGCGGGGATCTCCTGGAGGATCGCCGTCTCGCGCTCCTTGCGCGGCAGGGTGGGGTAGCGCGCGAGGAGGTCCTCCGCATGGATGAACGTGATCTCCTCGGGGAGCTCGGGGTACCTGTCCGCCCGCAGCGCCGGGAACCTGTCGAGTGCCTCCTGCTCGGCCCCCTTGAGGACCTTCCAGATCTTCCGGACGGTCGTCTTCAGGTAGTCGAGAGTGCGATCGTCGGCTGTGATCGTCCTCTCCCAGTCCCACTGGTCGACGTAGCAGCTGTGGTCGTGGTCGAGGAAGTAGTCCTTGCGCACGGCCCGCATGTCCGTGCAGAGGCCCTCGCCGACCCCGAAGCCGAGCTCGCGCAGCGCCGGCCGCTTCCACTTCGTGGCGGCCTGCACGACCTGCGCGTCGATCGGGTGCTTGTCGTAGTCGTTGCTGATGTGGAACCCGATCGGGCCGCGCTTCCCGTCGCGGTCGAGCATGTCGTTGATGCCGGCCTCGACGTCGACGATGAGCGGGACCTGCACCATCTGGAGATTCAGCTCCCGGCACAGGTTCCTCTCGATGTACTCCTTCACCAGGAAGATCGCCGCCTGCGTCTCCCGGCGATCGAGCGCCGACGCGTAGTCGTCGGGCAGGATCTTCTCGAGCTCCGTGTAGTCGCCGATGCCCGGACCCGCCAGGTCGGCCTTCTTGCCCGCGTCCGTCGTCGGTTGCGTCATGCGTCGATCCCCTTTCGCTGGTGGGACGTGATCGTCATGCGGCGCGGTCGGTGGCCGTGGCCCGCACGCCCGCGGCGGCGTACAGCCGGTCGCTGACCGGCGTCGGGAGCCCTGCGACTCGCGGGGTCGCGCTGAAGTCGTCGGCAGGCGCCTTCGTCTCTCTCGTCGCGGCGTCTCGGCGCCCGCCGAGGCCGACGACCGCGAGATCCGTGCCGGGGAAGCGGCCGATCCTGGGCGCGAGGAGTGTGGCGTCGAGTCCCGCATCCTCCAGCCGCGCCGCGTTGACGCTGCCGATCACGCCGGCGCCGTAGACGAGGATCCTCATCCGGTCTCCCGCAGGGGTGCGCCCCGACGGCATCCGGCCGTCGGGGCCATGGTTCAACGGCGCCGACTCGCCCACCAGTGCCCGGAGGCCCTCCGCGACCCGCCAGATGGTCTCCGTCCGGACCGGGCGGGACCGGCCGGGTACCGCTGAGCGACCGCCCAGGTTCGCCGCCGCCAGGTCATGGGAGAGGTCTCTCGCCGACCCGGCGCGCTTCGCGCGGCGCGCGCCCCCGGGCGACACGCGCGTCAGTCGAGCGCGCCGAGGCGGCCGCCGTCGAGGAGCGGCGCTACGGTCGCCGCGAGCGCCGGTTCCACCACCGCGACCTCCGACGCGAGCATGGCCAGCGTGCGGGCGGGGTCCGGCCCCAGGTCGATGGGCTCGAAGGTGGGGCCAGCCACCGTCCCGTCTCCGAGGGGCATGGTCGTGAGGTGCCGCGCGAGCGGGCCGAGCGCCTCGGTCATCAGCAAGTAGACCGCCCGCACCAGCCGGCCCCGCGCGGCGCCCGGGCGGTACGCGGCGTCCAGCACGTGGAAGAGGACCCGGTACGAGGCGTTCGCGAGCGCGGCGATCCGGTGGGCCGGCTCCGGGAAGTCGGTCGAGCGGGGGTCGATCCGGAGCGGCAGGACGGAGCCGAGCGGGACGGTCCCGTCGGCGATCCGCGCGAGCTTCGCATAATGGGTGAGCTCCTGGTGAGCTGGATCGGCCCACCGATGCTCCCCGAGACCCTCGCCCTGGTGGACGATGACCTCGATCGCGGCCCGCGCGCTCGCGACGTCGGTGACGAGGACGAGGTCTCCGCTGTCCGCGGCGTCGAACTCGACCGCCCCGTAGAAGTGGTGCCCGGCGAGCTGCCGCGACTCGGACCCGGCGACGAACAGCGGCCCCTCGGCCGAGAGCCGTTCGATCGCGGACTCGACCGCCGCGTAGAACTGGCCGAGCGAGTGGTAGCCCTCGGCCTCCGGCGCCGCGCCGGCCGCACCCGGCCGTTCGATGACCATGAACGTCGAGCGCACGAGCGCCACCGACGCGGGCGCGAGATGGAGCGGCAGGGCCGGTCGGTGGTGCGCGAGCAGGCCGGGGTGCGTCGGCTGCAGCGCTGGATCGAGGAAGTCCGGCTTGCCGCCGACCGCCGCGAGCAGGTTCGCGGCCAGGGCGACGTGGAGCATCTCTTCGGCGACGATGCTGAGGATGAGCCGCGCGGCCTCCGATCGCGGGTCCTCGATCGAGTACATCGCGTACAGGTACGGCGGGATCGTGGACAGCTCGACCCGCATCGCGAGCGCGAGGTGCTCGCGGAGCTCATCGGGGGTCTGGATCGGCATGATCGGGGAGGGTCCTTCGCTGGGTCTCGATCCGAATGGCGCGCCTGCAGGTCAGCGCCTGCGCAGCAGGGCCGCGCCCATGAGGTTCGGCCCGAGGTGGGGGCCGGTGGAGGCGCCGATCAGGCCGACGGTGACGCGGGCCGGGTCGATCCCGCCCGGGGCGCGCGCGATGATCGCGTCCCGGAAGGCCGCGACCTCCTCGCGCGTGCTCGACGGGGTGTGGAGGACCGCCACGCGCTCGACCGGCTGCGCGGTGGTGAGCTCGATGATGCGCTCGCGCGCCTTGGCGCGGGTCCGCGGACTCTCCGCCATCACGACCTCGCCGTCGCGGACGGTGATGATCGGCTTGACCGACAGCACGGTGCCGAGCGCCGCCCGGGCCGCCGAGAGGCGTCCGCCCTTCTTCAGGTACTCGAGCGTGTCGACCGCGACGTTGAGGTCGATGTCGGAGAGGCGGTCGGTGACGGTGGCCGCGACCTCGGCCGGCGAGGCGCCCGTCGCCGCCAGCTCGGCCGCGACAAGCGCCGGGATCCCGGTCGACATCGAGGTCGATCGCGTGTCGATGACGTGGATCTCGCGGCCCGGGAGCGATCCGGCGGCGACCGTCGCCGACTGGAAGGTGCCCGACAGCTTCGTGCCGATCGTGGGGCAGACGATCGCGTCGGCCCCCTGGGCGAAGCAGGCCTCGAACGCCTCCCTGAACGTGCCGGGCGACGGCGCTGCCGTCGTCGGGATGGGGGCGCCGGCCGCGAGCAGCCGCTCCCAGAACTGCTCGGTCGTGAGATCCACGCCGGCCTGGAACTCCTCGGCGCCGAACCGCACGTACAGCGGCACCACCCGCACGCCGGCCTCGGCGGCCTGGGCCGGCGTGAGGTCGGCGGTGGAATCGGTGACGATCGCGATGTGAACCGTCATGACGTCATGGCCCTCCCGTTGGCGGAGCATACGGCGGCCGGCGTCCGGCGGCCGGCGGCCGGCGGCCGGGGCGTCCGGTGAGCGCGACGTTCGCTGGCGGACGCCTCGTGGGCGGCAGCCGCGAAGCCGCCCGCTACGATGACGACCGGCGCCAGGCTGACGCCGTCGCTGGAGGATCGCTCGAGATGTGGATCGCCCGGCCGTCCCGCCTGCGGCCCGTCGTGCCGTCCGCGAGGGTGTCAGAGGCCCGGGAGTGGCCCGGGTGACCGCGCTTCGCGCGCGACGAGCCGTGCCGCGTCAGCCGATGCGCCTGCTCCTGGCGGTCCTCGCCGGCCTCGTCGTGTGCGTCGGCGCCCTCGCGCTCGGTCGTGCGCTCGAGCCGTCCCCCCTCGTGGACACGGACTACCGGATCATGGCAGGCCACGAGATCGCGTTCCCCTGCTTCGGGAACTTCTACGCGCGCCACGGGGGCGAAGTCGTCCTGACGGCCGTGGCCCACTGCAACGGGCCCGAGGGCACGCGGGTCGCGGACGGTGCGGGTCGGCTGCTGGGCACGTGGGGGCCGGTCGCGGCGATCACCCCGTGTCTCGAACCCGGCCACAGGTGCCTGGCGTCGGACATGTCGTACATCGTCCTCGCGCCGGACCGCATCCCGTGGGGCTCGCTGGACCGGGTCCTCATGGGCCGGACCGGGAGCCGCGACCTCGCCGGGACGCGGCCCCTCTCCTGCGCCGACATCGCGGTCGGGGACCCGATCGACGTCACCGGCCACCTCGGATACCGGGCCGCGACGGTCACCGGCCAGGCCCCGAACCTCAACGCGGTCGACGGGGACTACTTCCCGTGCATCGTCTACACGGACGCGCCCGCGGCGGTCGGCGACTCGGGCGGGCCCGTGCTCGTGCGCGGCCAGCCGGCGGGCATCACCAGCAGGAGCTTCGGCGGCCTGCTCGGGTTCACCCCGCTCGCGGAGGGTCTCGATGCCCTCGGACTCACCCTCTGCACGACGCCGGATTGCGACCTCGTACCGCCCGCTACGGCGTCGCCGCGACCGTCCGCGTCGGCGCCGTAGTCGGTCGCTCGAAGCGGCGGCCCTACCGGTCCTCGATCGGGACGTACGCGCGCTCGACCACGCCGGTGTACAGCTGCCGCGGCCGGCCGATCTTCGTGTCGTGGTCGCGCATCATCTCCCGCCAGTGCGCCACCCACCCGGGAGCCCGCCCGATCGCGAAGAGCACCGTGAACATGTCCGCCGGGAAGCCGAGCGCGTGGTAGATGAGGCCGCTGTAGAAGTCGACGTTCGGGTACAGCTTCCGGGAGATGAAGTACTCGTCGTGCAGCGCGGCGTCCTCGAGCTCGAGGGCGATGTCGAGGAGCGGGTCCCGGGTCCCCATGCGGCCGAGGATCGTGTCGGCGGCCCGCTTGATGATCGTGGCTCGCGGGTCGTAGTTCTTGTAGACGCGGTGCCCGAAGCCCATGAGCCGGAAGGTGTCGTCGTGGTCCTTCGCGCGGGCGATCGCCTTCTGGGCGTCTCCTCCGTCGGCCTGGATGGCGCGGAGCATGCCGAGCACTTCCTGGTTGGCTCCGCCATGGAGCGGACCCCACAGAGCGGAGACCCCGGCGGCGACCGACGCGTACAGGTTCGCGCGGCTCGAGCCGGCGAGCCGGACGGTGGACGTCGAGCAGTTCTGCTCGTGGTCCGCGTGGAGGATCAGGAGCGTGCGGAGGGACGCCGCGACCTCCGGGTCGACGACGTAGGGCTCGGTGGGGACGGCGAACATCATCCGGAGGAAGTTGCTCTCGTAGTCGAGCGCGTTGTCCGGATAGACGTATGGCTGGCCGATCGAGTGCTTGTAGGTCGCCGCCGCGATCGTGGGGAGCTTCGCCAGGATGCGGAGAGTGCCCAGCTCCACGTCCTTCGGGTCGAACGGGTCCTCGGAGTCGGGGTAGAACGTCGAGAGGGCCATGACGGCCGACCCGAGCACGCCCATCGGGTGCGCCTTGCGCGGGAACCCGTCGAAGAAGTGCTGGAAGTCCTCGTCGAGCAGCGTGTGGCGACTGATCGCCGTCGTCCACGCATCGAGCTGCTCGCCGGTGGGCAGCTCGCCGTAGACGAGCATGTAGGCGGTCTCGAGGAACGTGGAGCGCTCGGCGAGCTCTTCGATCGGGTAGCCGCGGTACCGGAGGATCCCGGCGTCCCCGTCGATGTACGTGATCGCACTGCGCGTGGCCGCGGTGTTCGCCACGCCGTAGTCGAGCGTCGTCAGGCCGCCCTTCGCGAGGAGCGTCGCGATGTTGAAGGCGGGCTGCCCCACCGTGGGATACTCGACGGGCAGCTCGAGCTCAGTCGATCCGAACCGGAGGGTGGCGGTCGCGCCCGCCGGAGCGTCTGTCATCGTATTCCTCCCACCTCGCGCCGGTAGCCATGGGGCGCGGGACGCGCCGACCTGGATGTCCGATCCGTCCGGTGTCGCGGGCCGGACGTGCATGTCCGCACGGGAGACAATGCCCCATCCGCGCGCGCCTGTCCCGGGCAGGCCGGGACGATATCGCCCGCGGGGCTGTTCGACGCGTGTCGAGCGCCGGGCGCGCTCATCTGCTCACGAGGCCGGCCACCGAGTCGAGGAGCACGTCGGCGAGCGGCTCGAGGTCCTCGCGGCGGCTTGCGCCCGAGAGCACGCCCACGACGAGCCCGAAGCCGGCAGTGCGCGCCATCTCGAGATCCACGGACGCGTCGCCCACCATGGCGGTCCGTGCCGGCTCCACGCCGAGGGTGGCGCACAGGTGCACGAGCATCCCGGGGTCCGGCTTGGTCGGGTGGCCGTCGTCCGGCGTCGCGACCGCATCCACGAGGTCGGAGAGGCCCAGCGCCCGGAGCGTGGCCTCGGTGGGTCCGCGGTCGTCGCCGGTCGCGACGGCGATCCGCCGGCCGCCCGCACGCAGGGCCGTGAACAGCGCGGCCAAATCCGTCAGGGGGATGGCCCGCCCCACTGGGTCCGGCGGTCGCCAGGCGGCTGCGACGATCCGTTCGGCGTCCGCGGGCGAACGATCCGACGCGACCACCACCCCGACGGTGATCTCGCGCAGCTGCGCCATGGAGTGCGAGCCGAGGGGCCCGCTCGGCGCCGCCCGGGCGGCGCCCGCGCTGAACCCGATGGCCGCGAACAGCGAGTCTGCCAACGGCTCGCCCGTGGCCTCCTCCAACGCGCGGGCCAGTGCCACGGCCCAGCCGGCCCACATCGTGTCGAAGTCGATGAGCGTGCCGTCCTTGTCGAACACGATGAGGTCGATCCCCGCGAGGTCCGGCGTGCTCCCGGGCACGGCCTCCGTCGGCCCGCCGGCCGTCGTGCGGCCCCCCGGCGTTTCCCCCGCCTCGCCGCCGGCGGTCACGATGCGTCGCGACGCGGAGCGCCGAGTGCGTCCGCGATCGCGGCGATGTGGGCGGGCGTGGTTCCGCAGCAGCCGCCGACGACCGCGGCGCCGAGTGCGCGCACCCGGACGGCGTGGCGTCCGGCCCCGTCGGGCGTCATGTCCCAGACCGGCACGCCGCCTTCGAGACGCGGCACGCCGGCGTTCCCCTTCGCGACGAGGACCGCGCCGGGCACGGCGAGCCGCATGGCGGCGATCGCGGTCTCGATCTCGTCCGGCCCGTTGCCACAGTTCGCGCCGATCGCGGCGACGCCGAGCGTGGACAGGGTCGTCGCAGCCGCCGCGGGCGTCGTCCCCATCATCGTTCGGCCGTGGCTGTCGAACGTCATCGTCACGACGATCGGCAGGCCGGGAGCGACCTGCCGGACCGCGTCGACGGCGGCGGTCGCCTCCTCGAGCGAGGCCATCGTCTCGATCCAGATGGCGTCCACGCCCCCGTCCGCGAGGCCCTTCGCCTGCACCGCGAACGCGGCGCGCGCGTCGTGCGCCTCGATCGTGCCGAACGGCGCGAGCAGCTCCCCGAGGGGGCCCATGGAGCCGGCCACGATCCCGTGCCTGCCGGCGGCCTCGCGCGCGATCCCGGCCGCGGCCCGGTTGAGCTCCCCGCTGCGGTCGGCGAGCCCATGGGTGCGGAGCCGGACCGGGCTGCCGCCGAACGTGTTCGTCAGGACGATCCGCGCGCCCGCCCGGATGTAGGCGTCGTGGACGGCGCGCACCCGGTCCCGCGTATCGGCGCGGAGGTTCCACGACTCGGGCGCTTCACCGGGTGTCAGACCCGCGGCCATGAGCAGCGTCCCCATGGCGCCGTCGGCGACGACGGGCTGGCCGTCGGCGAGCATCGCGAGGAACGCGGACGGCGCGATGGTCGGCGGCGCTGTCGCGGGCCCCGGCAGGGCGTCAAGCGGATCCATGCGCGACACGATACCGCCCGAAGCCGCCGGATGGGCGGACGGTGGCGGTGGCGGTCGCCGACCGTGATGTCCGAAAGCCGCCAGCACTCGCCGCGCCGGACGCCCACACTGCCGCGCATGGACTTCGAGGTGGGCTATCGCGCGGTCGCCAGCCGCGACGAGCGGTTCGACGGCCTGTTCTTCACGGCCGTGACGTCGACCGGCATCTACTGCCGGCCCAGCTGCCCGGCCATGACGCCGCGCCGGGAGAACGTCCGGTTCTACCCGACCGCCGCCGCGGCACAGGCGGCCGGCTATCGCGCCTGCAAGCGCTGCGTCCCGGGGGCCGCACCCGGGTCGCCGGAGTGGAGCATCCGCGCGGACGTCGTGGGGCGCGCGATGCGGCTCATCGCCGACGGCGTGGTCGAGCGGGAGGGCGTCTCTGGCCTCGCGCGGCACCTCGGCTACTCCGAGCGCCAGGTGCACAGGCAGCTCGCGCGCGAGCTGGGCACGGGGCCGCTCGCGCTCGCGCGGGCCCAGCGGGCGCACACGGCACGGATGCTCCTCGAGGCGACGGAGCTGCCCGCGACCGAGGTCGCGCACGCCGCCGGCTTCGCGTCGATCCGGCAGTTCAACGACACGATCCGCGAGACGTACGCGGCGACGCCCACCGACCTGCGCGCGCACCGCACTGCCGGCCGCGCGACCGCGCCCGGCCCGATCACGCTGTGGCTCGCCGCCCGGCGCCCGTTCGATGGCGAGAGGCTCATCGCTTTCCTCGCCGCGCGGGCCGTTCCCGGCGTAGAAGAATGGACCGGCGAGGCGTACCGCCGCAGCCTGCGCCTGCCGTGCGCGACCGCGATCGTGGAGCTCGTCCCAGCCGACGGCGGGGTCCGGTGCACGCTCCGCCTCGACGATCCGCGGGACCTCGCCGCGGCCGTCGCCCGGTGCCGCAGGCTCCTCGACCTCGACGCCGATCCCATCGCGATCGACGCCGCGCTCGGCGCGGACCCGCTGCTCGGCCCGCTCGTCCGGCGATCGCCCGGGCGTCGCGTGCCCGGCGCGATGGACCCGGCTGAGACCGCGCTGCGTGCGGTCATCGGGCAGCAGGTCTCCGTCGCGGGTGCCCGGACGATCGCCGAGCGGCTCGCCGCGCGGTACGGCGA
>CAIYQJ010000101.1 GCA_903928275.1 uncultured Chloroflexota bacterium | reverse complement strand
GGTGTGTGGGTGTGAGGGGTGTGTGTGTGCGGGTGTGTGGGTGTGTGGGTGGGTGGATGTGGGTGGTGTGTGGGTGTGGGTGGTGGGTGGTGGGTGTGGGTGTGGGTGTGGGCGTGGGCGTGGGCGTGGGCGTCGGAGTCGGTGTGGGCGTGGGCGTGGGCGTGGGGGTCGGCGTCGGCGTCGGCGTCGGCGTCGGCGTCGGGGTGGGCGTCGGCGTGGGGGTAGGCGTGGGCGTGGGCGTGGGCGTCGGCCTGGGTGTCGGGGCGGGTGTGGGTGTCCGATCGCAGTCCTCTTCCGCGGATGCGGCGTTGGCACAACGGTCGAATGGCCGCGCCGCGCCGGTCGCGGCCGCCGACGATGCCGCGGCGACCGGTGACAGCCCGAACGCGAGGGCGCATGCGACGAGGAGGGCACCGGCCGAGGCCGAGGCCGCCAGGGACGAGACGAGGGCTCGCCGCGTGCGTCGAGCTTCCACGCCTGACATCGATCCTCTCATCCGCGCCATTCCCCGCTCCGCCGTGCTGCGTCCCGATCACGTCGCCGACCGGACTCAGGGTCCGGCAGGTCGCGACGCCAGGGAAGGTGGTGCCAAGTGTCGACGCTCTGGGTCCTCCCTGTCAATGTCTGGCGACCTCAGAAGTTGCCGGATGTCAAGGGCCTATTGGCGTGGATTGGCCCCACTGATAGGCCCGACTTGACGAGGAAGGCCCCGCTGACGCCTTCAGGGTGGCCGCCGCTCTGCGAGCCGTGGCAGCGTCAGTGCCGTCGAGCGGCGCAACGGCCCCGACGATTGGGCCGGTTGGCGGTGCCGGATCGGCGCGATCCGCCGTCCAATGATCGGCGGTGTCGCTCGGCCCTGACGTCTCGCGCGCTGCGTCGTCGGACCGCTCCTGGACTCGAGACGTGTGGCGCCGACGCCCCGCTCGCGGACGGCCCGAGCGGAGGGACTCCTCTGCCGGACCGCGCGAGAGCGTGTCCAGGGTTCTCAGGGAAGGCGGTCGGGGGGGTCCGCCATGGAGGGTCGGATGGAGCAGAAGCGCACGTTCATCAGCTGGACCGCCATGGCGATGCTCACCGCCACGGCCGTGGCGAGCGTCCGCGGTCTCCCCGCGATGGCCCCGTACGGGTGGGCCTCGATCTTCCTGTACGTCCTGCCCGCGATCGTGTTCATGGTGCCGATCGCGCTCGTCGCCGCCGAGCTCGCCAGCGGTTGGAAGGGCGGCGTCTTCGTCTGGGTGAAGGAAGCCTTCGGCGACCGGATCGGGTTCAGCGCCATCTGGCAGCAGTGGATCCAGAACGTCGTCTGGTATCCGGCGCAGCTCGCGTTCTTCGCGTCTGCGCTCGCCTACGTGATCGACCCGAAGCTCGCCAACAACGGGCCGTTCACCGGCGCGGTCATCCTCGTCGTCTACTGGGCGTCGACGCTGATCGCGACGCGGGGGGTCGGGGCGTTCGCGAAGGTCGGCAGCATCGGGTTCCTGGCCGGCACGATCATCCCGTCGGCCGGCCTCATCGTGTTCGCCGCCCTCTTCATGGGCAGCGGCGGCCACTCGCAGCTGCCGCCCGTCAGCGAAGCCCACTGGCTCCCGGCCTTCACCGGCATCGCGAGCGTCGTGCTCATCGTGAGCAACTTCCTCTCGTATGCGGGCATGGAGATGAACGCGGTCCACGTGACCGACATGAAGAACCCCGGCCGCGAGTTCCCGAAGGCGATCGGACTCGCCACGGTCCTCATCCTCTTCATCTTCATCCTGCCCACCCTCGCGATCGCCGTGGGCGTGCCCGCGTCCAGCGTCAACCTGACGCAGGGCGTGCTCCAGGCGTTCGACGTCTTCTTCTCGCAGCTCGGCATCCCGTGGGGCACGACGATCATGGCGCTGCTCATCGTGGTGGGCATCCTGTCGTCCGTCGTGACGTGGATCCCGGGGCCTAGCCGCGGCCTCCTGCTCGTGGGCCGGGAGGGCTACCTGCCGCCGATCCTCCAGAAGGTCAACGGCCGCGGGATGCAGGTGAACATCATGATGGTGCAGGGCGTCATCGTCTCCCTGCTCGCCGTGTTCTTCGCCCTCAGCCCATCCGTCCAGAACGTCTTCTGGATCTTCTCGGCGATGGCCGTGCAGCTCTACCTCATCATGTACATGGTCATGTTCCTCGCTGCCATGCGTCTCCGGCGCACCAGGCCGGACGTGTCGCGCGGCTTCCGCGCCCCGGCGATGAGGCTCATGGGCTGGCTCGGCTTCTTCGCGAGCCTGGCGGCGTTCCTCATCGGCTTCGTGGAGCCCACGGGATCCTCCGGCAACCAGGTGACGTACACCCTCACGCTCGTCGTGGGCATCGTGGTCCTGGGCATCTGGCCGTTCATCCTGTACCGCTTCCGGCGGCCCGCCTGGAAGACGCTCCCCGACACGGGCGAGACCGAGACCGCCCCCGCCGCGGCCGCGCAGGGCTGAGGAAGGAGAGGACGATGGACCGCACACGCACCATCCGCGGCCTCCTCGCCGCGGCCACGCTCGGGATCATCCTCGCCGGCTGCTCCGCCGGGACCGTACCGCCCGACACGGCGAAGAGCGCCGAGGCCCAGCGGCTCGCGACGACGCTCCAGTCGGCTCTCGCCACCGCCGGTCTCCCGCAGCCGGACGTCAGCGTCCTGACGGTGCTCTACGGGACGGACGGCAGCGTCTCGTGCGCAAACGCGGGCGACACGACGCACGTGGACGGCCTGGCGCTGTTCGGGAGCCCAAGCCACGGCCGCCGTGTCCCGCTCGACCCGAAGGTCGTCGCATACGACGAGGCGGTGATCTTGACGTACTGCCCGGACAAGCTCCCCGCCTTCCAGAAGACCGTCGCCGACCAGACGACCCCCGTCCAGACGATCCCCTAGGCCGGCGCGGCCACGCGGCCACCAGGCCGCCAACCCCAACCACGACGCACACGAGGATGTGACGCGATGCTGCATTCGAAGGACACCGTCCGCGCCGCGCTGGAGGACGACGTCTTCGCCTCCGCGGACCTCTCCGTGTCGCTGCCGAAGTACAGGCTGCCGGAACGCGAGCAGAACCCGCGAAACGCGTTCCAGGTCGTCGCCGACGAGCTCATGCTCGACGGGAACTCCCGCCAGAACCTCGCCACCTTCTGTCAGACGTGGGTGGAGCCGGAGGTCCGCCGGCTCATGGAGCTCACGATCGACAAGAACATGATCGACAAGGATGAGTACCCGCAGACAGCGGAGCTCGAGGGACGGTGCGTCCACATGCTCGCGGACCTGTGGAACTCGCCGGACGCCGCGAACACGCTGGGCACGTCCACGACCGGCTCGAGCGAGGCCGCGATGCTCGGGGGGATGGCCCTCCTGTGGAAGTGGCGGGCACGGCAGAAGGCGGCCGGGAAGCCGTACGACAGGCCCAACCTCGTCACCGGGCCCGTCCAGATCTGCTGGCACAAGTTCACCCGCTACTGGGACGTCGAGCACCGCGAGATCCCGATGGAGGGCGACCGCCTGATCATGACCCCGGAGGAGGTCGTCGCGCGGGTCGACGAGAACACGATCGGCGTGGTGCCCACGCTCGGCGTCACCTTCACGTGCGACTACGAGCCGGTCCAGGCGGTGTCCGCCGCGCTCGACACGCTGCAGTCCGAGACGGGCCTCGACATCCCCATGCACGTCGATGGGGCCAGCGGCGGATTCCTCGCGCCGTTCGTGGACCCGGACCTCGTGTGGGACTTCCGCCTCCCGCGCGTGAAATCGATCAACGCATCCGGCCACAAGTTCGGCCTCGCGCCCCTCGGCGTGGGCTGGGTGATCTGGCGCGACGCGGAGGACCTGCCGCAGGAGCTCATCTTCAACGTGAACTACCTCGGCGGGAACATGCCCACCTTCGCGCTGAACTTCTCGCGGCCGGGCGGCCAGATCGTGGCGCAGTACTACAACTTCATCCGCCTCGGCCGCGAGGGCTACCGCAAGATCCACGAGGCGGGCTACCGGACCGCGCAGTACCTCGCCGGCGAGATCGCGAAGATGGGCCCGTTCGAGCTCATCTACGGCGGGCGCGGCGGCATCCCGGCGCTCGCGTGGAAGCTTCGCGAGGGCGAGGAGCACCCGTTCACCCTGTTCGACCTCGCCGACCGCCTGCGCGTGACCGGCTGGCAGGTCCCGGCCTACACCCTGCCGGCGAATCGCCAGGACCTCGCGATCCAGCGGATCCTCGTGCGCCACGACTTCAGCCGCGACCTGGCGAACCTGTTCCTCGACGACTACCGGCGTGCGCTCGTGCACCTGGACACGCACCCGCACGCCACGCCGCTCACCGAGACGGAGGCGAGCGGCTTCAGGCACTAGTGGTACCGGTGAGGGACGAAGGGCAGGCCCGATGGACGATCGATACGCGCGTGGTCTGGCGAAGCTGGCGGAGGTGACCGGCCCCACGGGCGAGGGCGTCGTGGCGCCGCTCGGCGACCTGGGGCGGTACGTGGTCGAGTTCGCGTTCGGCGACATCTACAGCCGCGACGGACTCGGCCTCCGGGAGCGCGAGATCGTCACGATCACGGCGCTCGTCGCCCTCGGGGGACGCGAGAAGCAGCTGCAGTCGCACCTCCGCGCCGGCCTCCACCTGGGAATCACGGCACGGGAGCTGGAGGAGGTCATCATCCAGACCGTGCCGTACGCGGGGTTCCCGACGGCGATCAACGCCCTCGAGACGCTGCGGGAGGTCACGGCCGCCACAGAGCCGTGACGGCCGCGGCGCCGATCGGCGGAAACGGCGAGAATCGCGACGTGCCCGGGGCTTCCGCTCCGTGCCACGATCGATCGTGAGGAACGCCATGGCCGCCACCGCGTCGACGATGCTCCCGCTGGGCACCACCGCCCCGGCGTTCCGCCTGCCCGACACCGCGGGACGCATCGTCTCGAGCGATGACTTCGCGGGCAGCCCGGCGCTGCTCGTCATGTTCCTGTCGAACCACTGCCCGTACGTGCAGCACGTCGCCGAGGAGCTGGTCCGCCTCGCCGCCGAGTACCAGGCGAGGGGCGCGGCGGTCGTCGCGATCGGCAGCAACGACGTGGTGGCGTACCCGGACGACGGCCCGGCGCGGATGGCCGAGGTCGCGGCCGCGATGGGGGCCACGTTCCCCTACCTGTACGACGAGACGCAGGACGTGGCGAAGGCCTACCGCGCCGCGTGCACGCCGGACTTCTTCCTGTTCGACGCGGACCGCCGTCTCGCCTACCGGGGGCAGCTCGACGGCGCGCGCCCGGGCAACGGCGTCCCCGTGACCGGCGAGGACCTCCGCGCCGCCCTCGACGCGGTGCTCGCGGGAAGGCTCGTGCCGGAGCCCCAGCTGGCGAGCCTCGGCTGCAACATCAAGTGGAGGCCCGGCAACGAGCCCGATTACTTCGGGCTGCGCTAGGCAGCGGTCGGCGGGCGCGCGGAACGGGCCGGAGGCGCCGGTCCGACCGAGGAGACCGGCCCGCGGAGCCGGGGACGCCGGGCTGCCTCGTCAGCGACGGTCCGCTGCGTCACAATGGGCGGGATCCGGCAGGCGGCCGCGGAGTCGGCCGACATGCGTGTGAGAGCAGGAGGTGTCACGTGGGCGACAAGACGCCGAAGAGGCCGCCGAAGCCCAAGCAGCCGAAGGCGCCGAAGAAGCCGGCCGGGTAGCCGATGCGCCTATCCCGGCCTACCAGGAGGGCAAGATGACCGACGAGCCCGTCCAGCCCGAGCGCGAACCCGCGCCCGAGCCCGAGCTCGCGCCCGCACTCGCGCCGGCCCCCGCTTCCCGAGGCCGCCGCTACAGGCGGCACTCGATCGCGCTCGCGGATGGCGGCAAGCTCGTCCTCGGCGTCCACGGCACCATCGACCGCATCGATGACCAGGGCGCCACGACGCAGTCCTGGACACCTGACGACCCCGAGTGGCCGGCCCAGGCGATCCGGTTCGGGCTGCACCCCGAATCTCCCACCGTCGCGCCGGACGGCAGTCGCGTCCGCGGGAACCGGCCGCCGGGCTGACGCCGCGCCCTCGCCGGCGTCCGCGTGTCCGCGGGCTGACTCCGCGTGTTCGTGGGCAGCCGCGCGTTCCTGGGCAGCCGCGCGTTCGTGGGCAGCCGCGTGCTCGCGGGCGACCGTCAGGCGTAGTCCTCCTCGCGCCGGAAGTCGACCGAGGCGAGCGTCCCGAGGAGATCGACGCCGATCCGCCGGTTGATGGAGGCCGGCACCGGCTGGGGGCCAGCGGGGTAGCCGGCCGGATCGACTGACAGCGCCCGGAGCGAGTGCGCCTGGAGCGCGAAGCCCAGGTCCATCACCGGGATCTGGTTGCCGGTCGCCGCCGTGAGGTTGAGCATCTCGGCTCGCCCGAGGACCCGGATCCGTCGCCCGTCGGCAAGCCGGTACTCGTCGATGAGGGCCGTCACCGGCTCGACCGCGACGGCCGCCTCGGCGAGCGCCGCCCGGTCGATCTCGTACCCGAAGTGCCCCGCGTTCGCGAGCATGACCCCGTCGCGGAGGTGCGGGACCTGGTCGCGCCCGATGACACGCGGCGTGCCAGTGACCGTGATGACGACGCTCGCCGCGGCGAGGGCGGGCTGGCGGGCCATGACCCGCATCCCGTCGAAGGCCGCCTCGAGGGCCCGGATCGGATCGATCTCCACGACGAGGACGGTCGCGCCGGCGGCGCGGAGGCTCCGCGCGATGCCGCGACCGCAGGCCCCATACCCGATGACGGCGAAGACGTTCGTGGCGACGAGGCAGTTCGTCGCCCGCATGAAGCCCTCGACCACCGTGGGGCCCACGCCGTACACGTTCTCGATGAGCATCTTGAGCGGGCTGTCGTTGATGACGATGACCGGGAAGGGGACCACGCCCTCCAGCTCGGAGCGGAGGCGGTTCGCGCCCGACGTCGTCTCCTCGGTCGCAGCCACGACCCGGTGCGCGCTGTCGCGGACCGTGCCGGCGATGAGGTCCGCCCCGTTGTCGAGCAGGATGTCGGGCTCCGAGGCGAGGACGCGGTCGATGTGCCGCTCGTGGCCCTCCATGGTGTCCACGTTGCGCGCGTAGACCCGAACGCCCGGATCGCGGGCGATGAACGCCGCGACCGCGTCGTCCGTGGTGGCGGGGCTGCCGGTCATGACCATCTCCGCGCCACCCGCGCGGAGGACCTCGATGAGGACCCCGGTCTTCTGCTCGATGTGGAGGCACATGCCGATCCGACGACCGGCGAGCGGCCGGGTGGCCGCGAACTCCCGCAGGAGTGCCGCGAGGAGGGGCATGTTCGCCCGCGTCCACGCCAGGCGCTTCTCGCCGAGCTCGGCGAGACCCTCGTCGGCGATGACATTCGGTTCGAGGTCGATCAGGCTGGTCACGTCATCTCCTCGGTGTGCCCGCGCGAGCGGTGGATGCTCAGCGTACCGGGCGGTGCGGCCGGGCAGGCGGGTGGGCGGGCGGGCACGGTTGCGGCCACGGCCACGGCCGCGTCGCGTCACCGGGCGGGCCCCTCCGCGCGGTCTCCGGGCTCAGCGGGTAGACGCGGGTCACGACTCGCCCTGCGGACCGGCCGCCGAACCGGGTTCCTGGCCGTGGGTGTCGATCGCGGTGACCCTCGCCGGCCGGCCCAGGAACGCTCCGTACGCACGAGCCGCCTCGACGATCCCCTCCCGGAACCGGCCGGGCAGCGGCCCGAAGGGCACCGGCTCGACGACGACCTCGCGGGCTCTCACGGTGCGCCGCCAGGTGCCCACGACCTCGCCATCCGCCACGATCGTCGGCTTGAACATGCCGTTGCTGCCGGGGACCACGGCAGCGCTGTGCTCCGGCGCGAGGGCCGCGGTCCGGTCCCCGTAGCCGAGCAGGTACTCGTCGAACCCCGGCAGGAGCAGCACGCGGGCGGCGGCCGGTGTCGCCTCCAGGGTCGCGGGCGCCAGGTGGTACGTCACCCCGCCGAGCTCGAGCGTCGTGAGCCGGTCCCCGCAGACCGCCAGCCCACGCCGCACGTCGGTCATCAGGAGGCCGGACCATCGGGCGAGATCCCGCACCGTGGCGGGCCCATGGCTCCGGAAGTAGCGGAAGGCGAGCTCGCCGAGAGCCTCGTCGCGCTCCAGCCGTCGCGGCGCCGGCACCCACTCGTCGAGCAGCACGAAGGTCTGCTGCCTGCCGGCGGCGGGCCCCAGCACGAGCGTGCCGGTCTGGGCGAGGTACCAGAGGAGGTGGTAGCCACGCTGGCCCGCGGTGCCGACGCCGCCCGCGGCGATCGCCGCAAGGAGCGCGTCGCGGGTCAACCGTCGACCACCCGCCAGCGATCCGACGGCGATCTCGCGGCTGCGCTCCAGGTCCGCGCCCGTGATCCCGAGAGAAGCGCGTCGGGACGTGACGAAGCCCATCGCGCGGGGCACGGTGAGCGCGAGCATCCAACCCACGTCCTCGCCCAGCACGAAGTGCAGGGTGCCCCGCATGGGCCACGACCGCACGACGGCACCCGAGTCGCAGGCCGCATCCACCGCGGCCTCGGTCGACCCGCGCTGGCGGAGCCCGACCGACCACTTCGCGCCCGGCAGGTCCTGCGCCTGGATGGCGAGCATCCAGCGGACGACCTCACCGGCCGTCGAAGCCGCGCCCCCGTCGATCCGCTGGGAGGCCAGGCGCAGGGCAGTGAGGCGTCGGCGATCCGGTGTGAAGGCGGTCGCGGGCATGTCCCCAGTATCGGCAGATCCGGACGCTTCGCTGTCGCCGCGTCACGCCGCCGCGGATCTCGCGGGCTTCGCCGCCGCCGGCCGGATCAGCCGACGATCGCGTGGTCCACGGCGAAGGCTCGCGGCCTCACGCGTCGCTCCGCCGAGCGGTAGAGGAGGTAGATGGTGAACGCGGTCACGATCCAGCCGAGGTAGTTCTGGGCGGGGACCGCGACGTCGATCCCGCCCGTCTCCCAGGCCCACGCGCGGTAGACCGGTCCGGAGAGGATGGGGTCGAGCGCGACGTCCCACGCTGTCATGAGGGCGGCGCCGAGAAGCGCGAGGGCGACGAGGCGGCCGCGACCCTCCGGAGCGCGGACCGGCCACCTGCCCGCGATCAGCTCGACGAGGACATACGTGGGATACACGAGGGCGAACCACGCGAGCGGGATGAGGACCGGGACGGACCCGATCCACGGACCCAGCATCGACGTGTAGTGGTACGGACCGTAGACGAGTCCCGTGACGACGCCCAGCTCCTCGAAGGCCCACGCCGTGACGACGGTGATGGCGAAGAAGACGGCGGCCAGCCGCGACCCCAGCGCGGTCGAGGCATGCCACAGGCAGAAGAGCAGCAGGACGACGGTGAGAATGCCGAGGCCGCCCGGGATCATGGGCAGCGCGCCTCGCTGTCGGGACGGCCGGGCGCGGCGGCGTCCATGTCGGTTCTTCCCTTCTCACCGCCGCGCATGCGACACGCTGCTCGCTTCCGTCTTCGTGACCTCGACCGCCCGGGCGAACCACTCCGTGGGCGAGCATGCGCCGTCGTCGCGGATGCCGTCGAGGAGGAGCGGGAGCGAACCGCCGATCGAGGCCGTCGGGCGCGGTGGACGGTGCGTCCAGCGCGTACCCTGATGGCCGGACCCGTGGAGCCCGGACGCGGTGGGGCCGAGCGGGTGGCCTGAGGCGCGTCTCATCGCCTCTGGCTCGCAGGACTGGCGGTCCCGCGAGCCGACCGCTCCCCGCGGATGGGGACGCTCTCGGGAGGCAGGACCCGGTGACCGATCCCGTTCTCGAAGACACCGATCCGGCGTCCGGGCTCGAGCTGCTGCTCGACCGCGGCTGGGGCCAGGAGGTCGTGCACCGCCTCGTCCTCCGTGAGCTGCTCGGATCCACCGACCTCGCGACTCGCCTCGGGCTGTGGTCGGATCCGCACCCCCCGCAGGTGATGTACCAGCCTCTGCACGGATTGTTCGACCTCGGGCTCGCCGAGGACGACCGGGTTCGCGTGCTCATCGAGATCAAGGCGAGCACGGGGGTCGCCGAGGGCCAGCGCCGTCGCCAGCAGGTCGCCGCCGAGGACCTCGGTGTCGTCCGGGCGTACCTCCTCCTCGGGGTCGGCTTCTGGGCAGCGCACCAGGAGACCGGCATCCCGTACATCGGAGCGCCCGGACTCCACGTCGCCGTCGAGTCCGTGGCTCGCGAGGCCGACGGCGCGGTCGGTGACCTCGCCCGGACCTACGCGCGGCGCCTCGCGCGGGAAGCGGCGGCCTGGACCCGCGGTCTCGACCAGGACGAGGGGGCGACCGGACTGCTGCGCACCTACACGGACATCGCCGCCGCCTGGCCGGTGGAGGCGCGGCCGTTCCGCGTGACGAACCGCGCCGGCCCCGACTGGATCCTGAACCCGGACGCGTGGACGGCGCCGGAGCTCCGGGGCTGGGAGCAGGGCCGGGTCTACTGGGAGCTCGTGAACGGACGCGTTCGGTACAAGGTAGAGTGGCGAGGCGCCGAGGCTCGCGGGTTGCAGGCCCGCGAGGCATTCCGGCAGGCGCTCGAAGCGTCGTCGACAGAGACCGGGATCCCCTTCCGCACGACTCGTCGGCGGGCCGGGCGCGGGATCACCGCCGGGGAGTTCCCAGAGGATGTCCTCGCGACCATCGTGGTGAACGGGCGCGTCGACCCGGCGCTGGCGCGCGACCTGTACGAGGAGGCGACGCGCCTGTTCCAGCACGCAGTCTCCCGCCTGGGACCGCTGCCGGACGAGTGACCCGCGGGTGGCACGGACGGGCGGGCGGAGTCGGCCAGCCCGGGAGCCGAGGGACGCCACGCCGCAGCAGGCTTCGGTCCTCGGCCCGAGACCGCTCGCCCCGGGGGTCGCGGGCACGCAGGCGGCGAGGGATCGGCTCCTCGAAGCTGCCGGCCACGGTCCCTCGGCACCCACGCTCCCGGGCAGGGACCTGCATCGAGCGGGCCGCTACCGGCGCACGAGTCGCGCGCCGTCCGCGATCGCAGGGATGTCGAGCCCCAGGTGGTGCGCGAGCGCTGTGCGCACCGCGGCGCGGATCGCCGGGGAGCTGACGTAGCCATCGGGGGTCGCTCCGGTGAGCCGATCGAGCGAGACGGTCCGGACCTGGTGACAGAGGATCACGCCGGCCTTCGTCTGGCCCGCTTCGCCGATGCCGATCGCGACCTCCGACGGGTACCGCGGCTCGCTGCGGGACGCGGTGATCGGCAGGACGGTGGCAAGAAGGGCACGATGGAACGGCTCCGCGGAGACGACGAGCGCGCGGCGGGTTCTTCCCTGCTCGTGGCCGATGGCGGAATCGAGCCGCGTCCGGACCACCGCCCAGCGAAGGCGCTCGGCGCTCGGCGGCTGCGGCGGCTCGTCGGTCGCGAGCGGGAGCGGCTCGTCGGCAGCGAGCGGGAGCGGCTCGTCGGTCATTCCGCCGGCCAGGTCTCAGAGTCCGCGGCCGCGAACTGGCGCTCGATCGCCCGGACCTCGGCGGCGAACTCCGCATCTGCGGGCGCGGTCGCCCACAGGTCGGCCTCCTCGGACTCGCGGAGGTGTCGAACCAGCTCGTCCACTGCGAGCTCCACCACGCCGTCCTGCGTGTCCGCCAGCCCGTACCCGGCCGACAGCTCGCGCACGAGCGCGACCGTGCGGTCCGGCAGGTTGTACGTCCGCTTCGTCCGCGCCACGCGTCGAGCCAATGACGTCCGGACCGACGGGTCAATCCGGGTGTCGGCCCGACCACCGCAACGGCCACGACCGCCGGACGCTCGTGACCGAGCTCGGCGTGATCGCGGTGGCGGTACCGCGGTAGGCTTCAGGCTCGGACGGGCGCCACCGACTCGGGAAGGCGAATGACCAGGGGGGCGCGCGAGATGACGACTGCGGCCAGGGACCTGCCCGGTCGTGGCTGACGCGGACCCGCTCCAGGCGCTGCTCGAGCGGATGCTGGGGCGGGGCGCGACGTTCCGCGACGGGCAGCGAGAGGCCATCGATGCCGTGCTCCGCGGCGAGCGCACCCTGGTGGTGGAGCGCACGGGGTGGGGCAAGAGCCTCGTGTACTGGCTCGCGACGCGGGTCCTGCGCGACCGGGGCCGCGGGCCGACGCTCGTCATCAGTCCCCTGCTCTCGCTCATGCGCAACCAGATCGCCGCCGCCGGCGCGCTCGGGCTCCGCGCCGCGACGATCAACTCCGGCAACCGTGACGAGTGGCAGGAGGCCCGTGGCCGACTCCGCGACGGCTCGGTCGACGTCCTCCTCGTCTCTCCCGAGCGCCTCGGCAACGACGAGTTCGCGACCGAGATCCTGCCGTCCATCGGGGGCGGCATCGGGCTCTTCGTCGTCGACGAGGCGCACTGCATCTCCGACTGGGGCCACGACTTCCGTCCCGACTACCGCCGCCTCCGCCGGCTCATCGGCGCCCTGCCGCCCCGGACGCCGCTCCTCGCGACCACCGCCACCGCGAACGACCGGGTGGTGGCGGACGTCATCGAGCAGCTCGGCGGAGATGTCCGGACGCTCCGCGGACCGCTGGCCCGCTCGTCGCTGCGACTGCAGGCGACGACGCTGCGCGATGGCTCGGAGCGGCTCGCCTGGCTCGCGGAGAACGTCCCGACGATGGACGGAAGCGGGATCGTCTACTGCCTGACCGTCGCCGACACGGAGCGCGTGGCCGACTGGCTCCTTCGGAACGGGATCGCGGCCGCCGCCTACCACGCCCGGCTGCCGGACGGGGATCGGGTCGTCCTGGAGCAGGCGCTGCTCGCGAACCGACTGAAGGTCCTCGTCGCGAGCACGGCGCTGGCGATGGGGTTCGACAAGCCCGACCTCGGCTTCGTCGTCCACTACCAGCGTCCCGGCTCCGTCATCGCGTACTACCAGCAGGTCGGTCGCGCCGGCCGCGCGCTCGACAGCGCCTACGGGGTCGCCCTCAGCGGACGCGAGGACGACGACATCATCGAGTACTTCATCCGGAGCGCATTCCCCCCGGAGGCGGACATGCGCGCGGTGCTCACCGCGCTCGAGGGCGTCGACACGGCGTCCGTCTCGCTCCTGGAGCAGCGCCTGAACCTGCGTCGGGCCCGGATCGCGCACATCCTCAAGCTCCTCGAGATCGACGGTGCCGTCGCGAGCGATCGGGGGCGCTACTTCCGGACGCTGAACCCCTGGAACCCGGACACCGATCGGATCGAGCGAGTCACCGCGCTGCGCCGGTCGGAGCTGGCGCAGATGCACGCGTACATGGCGCATGGCGGATGCCTCATGGCGTTCCTGACGACCGCGCTCGACGATCCCGCCCCGGGGATCTGCGGTCGGTGCGCCCCGGACGTCGGCGGTCTCCTGCCGACGACACCGGATCCCGCGCTCGTCCTCCGCGCCGTGGACTTCCTCCGCCGGTCCGACCGCGCGATCGACCCGCGACGGCGGTGGCCGCTCGGCGCCGTCCCCGGGCTGGCGGGGCCCATCTCGCCCGCCAACGAGCCCGGCCGGGCCCTGGCCGTCCACGGCGACGCAGGCTGGGGCCGCAGAGTGCAGGACGGCAAGACTCGCGACGACCGGTTCGACGACGAGCTCGTGGCCGCGGCCGCGGAGCTCGTGCGCGGTCGCTGGCGGCCGGTCCCCTCGCCGACGTGGGTGGCAGCCGTCCCTTCGCGGCGGCACCCGGCTCTCGTCGGCGACTTCGCCCGGCGCCTCGCGGCCGCCCTCGATCTCCCGTTCCACGACGTGCTGGCCGCGGCCGACGTCCCGCAGCAGAAGGAGATGCTGAACAGCGCCCAGCAGCTGCGCAACGTCGAGGCCTCGCTCCGCGTCGAGGGAGCCTGCCCGACCGGCCCGGTCCTGCTCGTCGACGACATCGTCGACTCCCGCTGGACCCTGACGTACGCGGGCTGGCTCCTGCGGCAGCACGGCGCGGGGGCCATCCACCCGTTTGCGCTGGCCACCGCGACCCCGCAGGCTGACGGCTGATGACCATCGCGCACCCGCTGAGCGCCGATGGGCTGGCGGTCCTCGCGCTCACCGCCCGATCGACACGCGGAGCGGCGGGCGGCCGGGGACCCGACGCAGCCAGCCCACTCGCGCCCAGGGACGTGGCCCGAGTCGTCCGAGCGTTGTCGGCCGCCGGCGCGACCCCCGCCGACCTCCTGGGCCGCGATGTCGCGGAGATCGCATCGCTGCTCGGCGGAGCGACCGGGTCGGCCGAGACCATCGCTCGACTCACCGCGCGGGCGACCACCCTGGCGATGGAGGTGGAGCGGCTGGCCGAACGCGGGATCTGGCTCATCAGCATCGCCGACGGCGCATACCCGGCGCGGCTCCGCGACCGCCTCGGCGACGCCGCCCCGCCCATCCTGTACGGGGCAGGGGCCGTGGAGCTGCTCGGGGCCGGCGGCGTCGCCATCGTCGGCGCGCGGGACGCCGAGGCGGCAGCGCTGCGGTACACGAGCCGTGCCGCGGCCGCGATCGCTGGGTCGGGTCGGCCCGTCGTCTCCGGGGGCGCACGCGGCATCGATGCGGCCGCGATGAGCGGTGCGGCCGAGGCAGGCGGGAGCGTCGTCGGCGTGCCCGCCGAGAGCCTCGAGCGGCAGGCCCGCTCGGCCGAGGTCCGCGCGCTCGTCGCCGATG
>CAIYQJ010000100.1 GCA_903928275.1 uncultured Chloroflexota bacterium | reverse complement strand
CGCCGGGCGCGGCTCAGGCGGTGCGGCGCCCGCGGCAGAGGCGGAAAGCGGCAGCGCGGCGGAGTGCCGGGTCGGAGCCGGCGGCGAGGCGCCGAACGAGCGACGGGGCGCCGGCGCCGCCGTGCGGGACCGCGGCCACCGAGGTGCAGGGCGCCACGGCCCCGACGGTCAGTGGGTCACGTCGCCCGATCGGAACGACGGGTGGGGAGCGCCGAGCCGATAGCTGCCTCCGGCGGCTAGCCCCAGCGGCGGACCCTGACAAGGTCCGAATGTCCCGTGTCGATGGTCGTGTGGTATGGTGGGTCCTCGCCGCGATGTGCTGCGACTCTCCGCGTGGTCGCCTTCCTTCTCGAACGGACCGTGCGTTCTGCCATCCCAGTTCGGGAAGCGTAGGAGGTCATCATGGCCACCGGTACTGTCAAGAAGGTCGTCGCCGATCGCGGCTTCGGCTTCATCGCCGCCGAGGATGGGAAGGAATACTTCTTCCACCGCGACGGCCTCGACTCCACTCTCGATTTCGACCGCCTGGTCGGCGGCGAGAAGGTCGAGTTCGAGGTCGAGGCGAGCCCCAAGGGGCCGCGCGCCGCCAAGGTGCACGCAGCCTGACCCCGTAGCGGGCGGCCCGCCCTCGGGCGGGCCGCTCCGTCGGCCCCGCACCCCGCGTCGCGCCTGTCGGAGCGACCGCACACGGACCACCTGCGTCCGCGCACCACCCACGCTTGCTGTCCGCCCCCGTTTCGGGGACCGGGGCCACGCCGATCGACCCAGAGGACGTGCGCCATCGCTCGGTCAGCGTTCGTGTCCACCTACCCGCCGCGACACTGCGGCATCGCGACGTTCACGCACGACCTGGCCCTCGCGGTCGGCGACCGCGAGATCGTCGCCATCGTGGCACCGGAGCCGGTCCGTCCGATCCCCCTCGTGGTCCAGAAGGTCACGCACCCGCTCGAGATCCATCACCGGATCGCGCGAGACGAGGTCGCTGATCACGTCCGGGCGGCTCACGCTCTTGCTCGATGCGTCGACGTCGTCTCGATCCAGTACGAGCAGGGCATCTGGGGCGGCGACGACGGCGAGAACGTCCTCGACTTCGTGCGCGCGCTCGATACCCCTGCGGTCGCCACCCTCCACACGGTCCAGCGGATGCCTTCGCCCCGACAGCGGGCGATCCTCGTGGAGCTCGTCTCGCGCGTGGAGGCGACGGTCGTGATGTCGCGGTCGGCGGCCGCACTGCTGACGACCGCCTACGGCATCGACGCCACCCACGTGGAGGTCATCCACCACGGCGTCCCGGACCTTCCCCTCGTCGACCCGGCCACGATGAAGCCCACGCTCGGCCTCGACGGGCGCAGGGTGCTCCTCAGCTACGGCCTCCTGGGCCCCGGCAAGGGCTACGAGCTCGCGATCGATGCGCTCCCGGCCGTCGCCGCGGCGCACCCCGACGTGCTGTACGTCATCGTCGGCGCCACGCATCCGGATCTGCTCCTCCGCGAGGGCGAGGCATATCGCGAGGCTCTCGTCGCGCGCGTCGCGGCGCTGCGGATGGGCAATCACGTCCGGTTCTTCGACCGCTTCGTGGGCAGGGTCGAGCTGACGCGCTGGCTCGAGGCGGCCGACGTCTTCGTCGCCCCGTACCCGAACCTCGACCAGATCGTCTCCGGCACCCTTTCGTACGCGATGGGCGCTGGCCGGGCGATCGTCTCCACGCCGTTCACCTACGCGGCCGAGCTCCTCGCCGATGGTCGTGGGGTCCTCGTGCCTGCCGGGTCGCCTGCGCTCCTCGCCGCGGCCCTGATCGAGGTCCTCGGCGACGACGAGCTCCGGGCATCCCTGGGCCGCCACGCGTACGAACACAGCCGCCCGATGGCCTGGTCGGAGGTCGCGGTCGAGTATCGCCGCCTCTTCCGGCGCGTCGGGGCGGGCGCCCGCGCGACCTCCGCCGCGGTCCCGTCCCTGCGGGCCGCGACCGCGGCGGCGAATGCCTGAGCAGGCTCCGCTCCACCCGGTCGTCCGCCACCACCTCGGAGCCCTGACCGACGACGTCGGGATCGTGCGGGACGCGATCGGGTCGCGGCCCGACCCGTCGCATGGGTACCGCACGGAAGACGTGGCGCTGGCGTTGCTCGTCGACCTGCTCCACGGGCGAGAGCTCGGGTGGCCTGCCGTCGCGGACAGCGCGTGGCGCTCCGTCCGTTTCATCGGGGCGGCCTTCGACCCGGCCGTGGGCCGCTTCAGGAGCCTCCGACGCATCGACGGATCGTGGGCCGATGGAATCGGCTCCGAGGCCTGCCACGGGCGGGCGATCTGGGCGCTCGGCGAGGCCGTCGCCATCTCGCCCGACCGGGCGCTCACCGAGTCCGCCGCGGCGCTGCTGACGCGAGCTCTGCCGGCGACCGGGGGCCTCACCGTGGCCAGGGCGCAGGCATCCGCTCTCCTCGGCTGCGACGCCGCGCTGCGCGCTGCGCCGGGCAGAGCGACGGCGCGGGCGCACCGCCAGCTCGCCGAGCGCCTCGGGGAGGCGTTCCGACCCGGCGCCGCCTCGGCGTGGCCGTGGCCCGAGCCGCAGCTGGCCTCCGAGAACGGCCTGCCCGTCCAGGCGCTCATCGTGGCGGGGGTCCGTCTCGGCTCAAGACCGATGGTCGACGGCGGGCTGGAGCTCCTCGACTGGCTCATCTCGGTCCAGACCGCCCCGGCCGGCCACCTGTTCCCGATCGGCGACGGATGGTCGCCGCGCGGCGGCGAGATCCCCGCCTTCGACCAGCGGCCGATCGAGGCGACATCCCTGCTCCTCGCCGCCGAGGTGGCGTATCGCGCCACGGACCACGGCCGCTATCGGATCGCGATGGAGCGGGCGTACGCGTGGTTCCTCGGCCGGAACGACCTCCGGGTCGAGGTCGCCGACCCGGCGAGCGGCGCGAGCGGCGACGGCCTCACCCCACGCGGCGTCGATGCGAACCAGGGGGCCGAGTCAACCCTCGCGTGGCTCATCGCGCTCGAGCACGTCCGATCCCTCCGCGGGGAGCGGTCGTTCGCCGCCCGGTCGCAGGCTCCGGGTCATGTGGCCCTGCCGTCGACCGACGAGCTCACCCAGGTCGCCGTCTCCTGACCCGGCCGGGCCTGGCCCCACCGCCGGGTCCCGGGACACGTCTGGCGCGCTCGCACCACGGGAGTCAGCTGGCTCCCTCTTGACAGCCTTCCCGCCCCGCCCCTACTGTGAGTGGTCGCTCACTCGCATTCCGCAGCCAGAGGCGGCCGTGTCCGTCGTCGTCACCACGGATCTCACTCGCCGCTTCGGGACGGTCACGGCCCTGGACCGGCTCACGGTCGAGGTCCCCGGCGCCGGTGTCATCGGCCTCGTCGGGCCGAACGGGTCGGGGAAGTCCACGCTCATCCGGATCCTGCTGGGGCTGATCCGCCCGACGGGCGGGAATGCCACCGTCCTCGGCTCGGCGATCAGCTCTCCGCGCGACTACGCGTCGCGGGTGGGGGTCCTCATCGAGAGCCCCGCGTTCATCCCCGGACTGTCGGCACGGTCCAACCTCGTGTCCCTCGCGCACCTCCGGCGACTGCCGCTCGAACGGGTGGACGCCGTGCTCGCGCAGGTCGGCCTCGTCGGCCGGGACAGGGAGCCGGTGCGGCGCTTCTCCCTCGGCATGAAGCAGCGGCTCGGGATCGCCGCGGCGCTGCTCTCTGACCCCGAGCTCCTCATCCTCGACGAGCCCACGAACGGCCTCGATCCGGCGGGGATCGTGGAGGTCCGGGAGCTGCTCCGCGACCTCGGGCGCGAGGGACGGACCGTCATCGTCTCCTCGCACCAGCTGTCCGAGATCGAGGCAGTCTGCGATCACCTGGTGATCATCCGCTTCGGCGAGCTCATCTTCTCCGGCCCCATGGCCGAGGTCATGAAGAGGACCCGGGAGCACATCGACATCGCGGCCGAACACGCCGCCGACACGGGCCGCCTGGAATCCGCGCTCGTCGCCGGAGGCTGGTCGGTGACGCAGGCCGACGCCGTCTTGCGCGTGGCCGCCGGCGCCGATCGGGCCGCCGACCTCAACCGGGCCGCCGCCGCGGCCGGCGTCACGCTGAGCCGGCTGGTCGTCGCCCAGGACAACCTGGAGGAAATCTTCCTCGAGATGACGGGACGGGTGGACGGCGAGCTGGCGGACGGTCGCGCCGCGACCGACGCGACGGTGGCGTGATGCTCGCCGCGGTCCGGAGCGAGCTGACGCGCCTGCGCCAGCCGCGATTCCTCATCACCTGGTTCGGGCTCATGGCCCTGTTCACCGTGCTGGTCAACACGATCATGATCACGTTCGTGTCCGGCGGCGGGAATCTGCCGCCCGGCGCGCCCGGCGTGGCGTTCCCCACGCTCGCCGAGATGGAGAGCCCGTCGGGCCTGATGGCCGGCCTGGCAGCGGCCTCGAACATGTTCGGCATCGTCACGCTCTCGTTCTGGGCCGTGGCGACCGCGACCGACTACAGCAGCGGGCTGGTCCGGCTCCTCGTCGCCGCCGAGCCGCGCCGCTGGCGCCTCCTGGCCGGGAAGATCGGTGCGCTGCTGGTCGTGACCGCGGCGGCGACGACCGTGGCGGCCCTCGTCAACGTCTTCGCGGCGATGCCGGCGGCCGGCGCAGCGGGCATCTCGACCGCCGCCTGGGGGACTGACCTGATCGGCGTCGTCGGCGGCGCGTGGGTCCACCTCTTCCTCGCACTCTGTGCCTGGGGCGTGCTCGGCCTCGTCATCGCGGTCCTCACCCGTTCGGCGGCCGTGGCGATCTCCATCGGCGTCGGGTACGTGCTCGTCTTCGAGTCGCTCATCAAGATGGCGAAGGACGTCCCGTCCGACTGGCTGCTCGGCACGACGCTGGGCGCCGTCGCGAGCGGCGGCACCGCGGCCGTGTCGTTCGGCACGGCGCTCGCCCTGGCCCTGGGCTATGTCACCCTTGGCCTGCTCCTTGCGGGCGCGGTCTTCATCCGGCGGGACGTCACAGACTGAGATCCCTGGTGAAGGCGCACGGGCGACCGGTGGACGGGGGACGGATGACCGACCGGGGCAGGGCGACGCGGGCACGATTGATCGAGGCGACGCGCACGGTCGTCCGCGATGTGGGCTACGCGCACGCGTCGACCCGCGCGATCGCCCAGGCGGCGGGCGTCGCGGAGGGGACGATCTACCGCCACTTCCCGGACAAGGCGTCGCTCTTCTTCGCGACGATCCTCGAGTCGAACGCTTCGGTCGTCGCCTGGGTCACGACGCTGCCCGAACGGGCGGGCGACGGTACGGTGGAGGGGAACCTCGCGGACGCCGCCGTCCGGCTGGCCGGCCTGAGCGACCAGATCATCCCGCTCGAGCTCGCCATCGCCGCCGATCCCGAGCTCGCGGCGCAGCGCCGACAGGCGATGGCGGCTGCCGGCCCGTCGCTGCCCCCCGGCCCGCCGGAGGCCGTCGCCGCGTACCTGGCCGCCGAGCAGCGGCTGGGGCGCGTCCGCCCGGATCTCGACCCGCAGGAGGCCGCCCGCGTCCTCCTCGGCGCGCTGTTCGCGCTCGGCGCCATGCCGGCGACCGGGGACGGTGGCCCGGATCCCGATGGCGTCGCCTCCGCGGTGCGTCTCATCGTCCGCGGGATCGCGCCCTGACCGAACACAGGCGCGCCGGCCGTCCGACGTCGGGCGCGTACCATCGTCGGGCCCCTGTCGCCAGCCGGAGACCGCCGCCATGTCGCTCGACTCATTCGCCCGCTACCCGCTCCTCTTCGGGCCGTCGCCAGTCCACCGCCTCGACCGGCTGACGAAGCACCTCGGGGGCGCCACGGTCTGGGCCAAGCGCGAGGACTGCAACTCCGGGCTGGCCTTCGGCGGCAACAAGGTGCGGAAGCTCGAGTACCTGCTCGCGGACGCGCTCGCGCAGGGCTGCGACACGCTCGTCTCGATCGGTGGCGTGCAGTCCAACCACACGCGCCAGGTGGCGGCCGCGGCAGCCGTGGCGGGCCTGCGGTGCGTCCTCGTGCAGGAGAGCTGGGTCGACTGGCCGGACGTGACCTACGACCGCGTGGGCAACATCCTCCTGAGCCGCCTCATGGGCGCCGATGTCCGGCTCGTGAAGGCAGGCTTCGGCATCGGCTTCAAGGAGAGCTGGGAGCAGGCGCTCGCCGAGATCGAGGCGTCCGGCGGCAAGCCGTATGCGATCCCGGCCGGCGCGTCGGACCATCCGCTCGGCGGCCTCGGGTTCGCGTCGTGGGCCCGCGAGGTGGAGGCGCAGGAGCGCGACCTCGGCGTGTTCTTCGACACGGTGGTCGTCTGCTCGGTCACCGGGTCCACGCAGGCCGGGATGATCGCCGGGTTCGCGGGTGGCGCCCGTCCGCGCCGCGTCGTCGGCATCGACGCGTCAGCGACGCCGGTCGAGACGCGCGAGCAGGTGGCGCGCATCGCCCGCCGCACCGCCAGGGCGATCGGGCTCGGGCGCGACCTCCGCGACGACGAGATCATCCTCGATGACCGTTACCACGCCGGCACCTACGGCATCCCGGACGGTCGGACGCTCGACGCCATGCGCCTCGTCGCGCGATTCGAGGCGATGATCACGGACCCGGTGTACGAGGGCAAGTCCATGGCCGGCCTGGTCGACCTCGTGAGCCGCGGCGAGATCGAGCGGACCGCGAACGTCCTCTACGCGCACCTCGGTGGGCAGCCCGCGATCAACGGGTACGCGTCGCTCTTCACCTGACCGACGCTGAGCGCGGCGGACGCGCTCGAGCGCGAGCGGCCGGCCACGGGCGCTCCCGCGGGCGCGGTCGATCGCCGCGGTGCCCGCGAGGCGACCCGACACCCGGGAGGCGGCGTCGAGGCCTCCAGATGACGGAAGCACCATGCTGGGGATCCCGGCCGCGAGCCTCCGGTAGTGGCCCGCTCGCGTTCGCGCGCGAACACGGGTACGCTTCGCGTATCTCCCCGACCTCCGGGGCGACACGGATCGAGGCACGATGACGAAGCATTCGAAGCACGAGCGCGAGCGGCGGGCCACCGAGTCCGAGCGGGTCGCGGAGATCGAGCGGGCCTGGCTGGACCGCATCCCCGCGCCGGTCGCCGCCGAGTACGCGGCATCCGTTCGCCGCGCCAGGGAGCGCGGACCGTGGGTCCGCCCGCCCGACATGGCGCCCGGGACCGCGCCGCGGCCGCCGCGCCCGGGACCCGAGCCCAAGCCGATGAAGGAAGACGCCACCGCGCGTCGACGGTATTAGACGGTGCGCCGTCGTAAGGTCACGTATCCGCCGCCGAAGACCGCGACAAAGGGGGCTCCGCCCGTCCTCGGCGCCGCCGACCCGCGGAACCCCGCGGGACGCACGGTCACGATCAACCTGGCCGCGGTCACCGGTCGCGCCTCCATCCGGCCCGGCGACCGCGTGCGCATCCTCAGCGGCGTCTACGCCGGCGAAGCTGCGACCGTGGAGTCCGTGGCCGGCGGCGTGATCCCCGCTGCCATGGTCCGAACGGAATCGGGCCGGACGCGGCGCTCCCGGACGATCGACCTCGAGCCGATCCGGCCGGGCAGCGTCAACTCCGACTCCGCCGCGGAGCGGCCGGTCGAGGCCTGACCCGGGCTTCCGGCGTCGGGAGCGATCCCGGCGCCACGCGCCTCTCGCGCGGCTCCCGGGTGCCGGGAGCGGCGACCCGGATCCGCGCCGGTGGGCGCCCCGGTCACCCCTTGGCGATCACCGCCTCGAGCCGCAGGATCTTGTCGAGCATCGCGTTCATCGCGTCGTCCTGCGCCTTGAGGTGGGCCTGGAGCTGCTGCGCCTCGTCGAGGATCGCCTCCGCGTCCTGGTAGGTCGCCTCGGAACGCTTGTCGGCGGCGGAGCCGAGGATGTTCTGGCCGACCATGATCACCGAGAGCATGACGAGCTGGATGAACGTCTGGCTGATCCACTGGATGATCGGGAGGATGCCGCCGCCGAGCGCGTCCGGCAGCGCGATGAGCGCGAGGCACGCGAAGATGTACGCGCACCACATCGTCCCGACGGTCGTCGTGACGAACAGGGCGATCCTTCCGTTGAAGCCGACGTGCTCGTCGGACGTCCTGGGCGGCCCCGCCGTCTTCCGCTCGGCGATCCGCGGGTGCGGTATGTGCTCGAAGGCGATGCTCATCGGTCTTCCCCCCAGTGGCTCCTGCTCCCGTCGTGTGCCGCCGCGGTCCTTCGAACCGGCGGGGCGCGGCGGGAGCCTACGGCACCTCGTATCGCCGGCCAGGTGACCAGGCGCTGTTCGCGTTCGTCGGAGTCCCGAGCGCCATCGCTCGCACCATCCAGCTCCCCTTCGAGGGGAATGTCACCCGGAGGTGCGCCCGGCCGGCCGCGTCGGCCGTGATCGTCCAGGAGCGGACCGGGACCCAGGCGCCCCCGACGAGCCTGGACAGCCGGTACGCGACCGGCCCAGGCGCGATGGACCCATGCACCGGTCGCACGAGGGTCGTGAAGGTGACCGCCGTCCCGCGCGGCACGTGCACTGCCGTCGATCCATCGCCCGGCTGCAGGAGCGCGAGACGGCGGACCAGCACCCGGACGGCCGGGCTCGCCGCCGGACCCAGGTCGCGGGCTCCGTCGAAGGCGGTGCGGTAATAGGCGTTCGTCGCCGGTCGCTCCACGTGGCTCGCCGCGCCCTCGGCGTCCGTCGCCAGGTGCGCGACGGTCGTCCAGGCGACGCCGTCGATCGAACGCTGGAGCACGAGCGCGCGCGCCCGGGCGGCCATCGCCCCCGGCGGTGCGAGCTGGGCCGTGAGACGCACCGGCGCGCCCCAGGTGACGACGCGGGCGTCAGCCTTCAGCGTGAGCGTCGGCCGCGGGAGCGCGGGTGACGCCGAGGGTCCGGGCGACGGTGACGAGGTGACGGCCGACGCCGGGGACGGGTCGCCGGGCGACGTGCCCAGGATCTCGAGGCCCGGCCCGTAGTACGCGTCGAGGATCGCAAGGGCCCGCATGCCGTCCTGCGCGCACTGCATCGCGCTGACCTGGAACAGGCGCTGCCCGTCCGCGTTCGCCGCGCACGCGACGTCTGCTCCCGACTCGTAGTGGGTCGGGAACATGAGGCCGGACTTGCGGAGCGTGATCCCCCACGTCGCGTCCACGACCGCCGTCAGCGCGCCGACCGGCGGGTGCGTCTCCGGGGCGTAGACCTGGTCGATCGTGGAATCGACGACGTCGTAGCAGGATCCGTCGTTCGCCGTCTTGCCGCGCCAGACCATGGCGCGGTACCAGGCGTACTCCTTCACCGCGACCGCGCCGGCCTTCAGGGCCTCGGTCGGGTTGTCGGGTCCCCATTCGGCCGCCATGACGACGTTCACGTAGTCGCGGAACGGGACGACCGCCACGGAGCCCGCCGCGTCCCCGGTCGTTCGCAGGACCCGGATGGTCGCGGGCGGGGTGTCGCGGCTCGACCAGCCGGTGCACGTTGCGTCCGCCCGTACGGCGGAGGGCCCCAACGGGTCGGACAGGCCTCCCAGGGGCAGCGCCTGCGCCGCCGCGACGATCACGGCAGCGGCGGCGATCCGAGCGGCGGCGTGGATGAGCCGTGAGGGGCGAGGCATCGTCACCATGGGGGATGGGCCGGCCCGGCCCTGCGGCGGGCAGAGTAGCACCCGGGACCGACGATGCGCGGAGGAGGCCGTCAGCGGGTGAGCTTCTCTCCGGCCATCCGCGTCGCGACCGCGCCGCGCCGCACCTTGCGGGTGTGCGTCCGCGGGAAATCGGGCTCCGGGAAGGGCGCTCGGCCGTCGATGCGCTGATGGGCGGCCAGCCGGCGGTTCGCCGCGCGCACGGCCGCCGCCATGGCAGTCGCCTCGTCGGTCGGCTGGTCGCTGAACGCCGCCCCGGGCCGGAAGGTCATGGCGATGAGCCCGGGCTCGGCCTCGTAGACGACGGGCTCCACGAGGCCCTCCGCCATGAGCGCGGCCTCCACGTCCTCCGGGTGCACGTTCATCCCGTTCGGCATGGCGATGAGCGAGCGAGTCCGCCCCACGAGCCGCAGCGCACCCGACGCGTCCACCTCGCCGACGTCCCCGGTCCGGTACCAGCCGTCCGGAGTGAACGCGGCCTCGGTCGCGACCGGATCGCGCCAGTAGGCCGTGAAGACGGACGGCCCACGGACGACGACCTCGCCGTCGGGCTCGATCCGCATCTCCAGCGGCGGCAGGACCCAGCCGACCCGGTCGGCGGGCGTGCGCCCCCGGAAGTTCGCCGAGACGAGGCCGGCTTCCGTGGAGCCGTACCCCTGGACCACCTCGACGCCGAGCGCCTCCCACTCGCGCTGGAGGGCCGGGGACAGGTGCGCCGCCGAGCAGAGGACCAGGCGCAGCTCTCCACCGAGCGCGGCGTGGACCTTCCCGAAGAGGCGCCGCCGCATCTCCATGGGCAGGAAGGGCGCGATGCGGAGTGCGCGGCGGAACGAGGCGCCGCTGCCCGCGCGGTCCGCCTCGCGGCGGATGGCGACGAAGAGCAGCTCCAGGACCTGCGGCACCACGACGAGCGCCGTGGCCCGATGGCCGCGGATCGCGGCGGCGATCATGTCCGGCCGGAGGGTCGTGATGTACTCGGTCTCGGCTCCGGCCCCCGCCGCGTAGACCAGCCCCGCGACCTGCTCCATGATGTGGGAGAGGGGCAGGATCGAGACGAAGCGGTTGTCGCCCGGCGGGATGGTCTGGAGGCAGCGCCAGGTCGACGCCAGCAGCATTGCCTGGGTGATCGTGACGCCCTTGGGGTTGCCGGTCGACCCGGACGTGCAGAGGATCTCGATCGGCTCGTCCGGTCCGGCCGGAGCTCGCGACGCGAGGGCCGCGACAGCCTCCGGTCCAGCCGGGTCCACGAGGTCGTCGAGGTCGAGGACCGGCAGGTCGGCGAGAGGCGGGATCGTGACCGGCTCGAGCGTCGCCCCGGTCCCGAGCAGGATCGCGGACGGCTCCGTGAGCGCGGCGACCCGCTCGATCGTGTCCGCCGTCATGCGCGCGTCGAGGGGCACGAGGATGACGTTCGCCCGCGGGGCCGCGAAGAGCGCAGCCGCGAAGCCGGGGCCGGGCGCGCCCTGCACCATCACGCGGGCACCGGCCGGGAGCGCGGCAGCGAGCCGCGCGGCGGCATTGTCCACGGCGGCCCCGAACGCCTCGAACGTGAGCGATCGCTCTCGCGTCGTGGACGTGCGCACGCCGAGGAACGGGGCCGTCCCCTTCGCGGCGATCGCGCGGTCCAGCAGCCCGGACAGGGTGGAGGGAAAGCCATCGGCGGCGGGCGAGAGGGACACTGTCGGCGGTCCTCGAGTTGAGCGACCGCGGGGCGTCCGGGGCGGACGCGGCATGCGGACGTGACCGGCCCCCCGGCCGGTGGATATTGAGCATAGACCCAAGCGATCCGCGACGCGCACGGCGCTGTCGTAGCCACCCGCCGCGCGCCGTGTCCTTGAGGCCCGTCGGCCCGCGTGCCAGCGTCCGCCCATGAACGACGCCGAGCTCGCGGCGCGCGAGCACGAGAACCTCATCGCCTCGCTCGCGATCGCAGCCGCGGAGATCGCCGGTGCCGTGGTCCGCCGAACGGACGGCGTCGCGCTCGTCGCGACCGGGCTCGCCCTCCCCACCCTGAACCAGGTGCTCGTCGAAGGAGCGGACGCGAGGCCGGCGGCGATCTCCGCCGCGGTGGACGCCAGGCGCCGTCGCGGCGACCCGTTCGTCGTCAGCCTGCGCAGCGCCACGGACGACAGGTTCGTCCCGCTCATGGCGGACCTGGGTCTCGTGCCCATGTCCGAGGGGCCGACGATGCCCGGCATGGCGCTCTACCCGATCCCGGGCCAGGCGCCGCAGGCCCTCGCGGGCCACGCGATCCGTCGGGTCACCGACCGCGAGGGGCTGGAGGACCATGTCCGCGCCGCGGTCGCCGGCTTCAGCATGGACGAAGCGACCATCCGCGCCTTCATGGGCCCGTGGCTGCTCGATCGGCCGGAGGCGGGCGTGTACGTAGGCTACGCGGACGGCGACCCGATCACCGCGGGACTCGGCTTCCGGATGGGCCGCACCATCGGGATCTACAACATCGCCACGATAGAGGCGGCCCGTCGGCAGGGCCACGGTGGCGCGATGACCGAGCGGATCGCCGCAGACGGCGCCGCGGTCGGCTGCGAGGTCGCCGTGCTCCAGGCCACGCCGATGGGGCTGTCCACATACCTGCGCCTCGGCTACCGGACGGTCGTCGAGTACACCTGGTACGCGGAGCCGAGCGGAGCGCCAGGAGACGCGCCGCCCGCCTGACCCGGGTCGGCGACGGCCTCTCGTGTCCGGTCGGTCGACCGGGATCCGTGGACGACGGTGCTATCCTCCTTCGGCCCACCGCTCCGCGACATCCGGCGCCCTCGCGGACCGGTCGTCGAGTGCGCACCGAACCAGCGGACGGGAGCATGCCGGGACCGCCATACATGGCCCACCGTGTCCGCGGCACCGCGCCGGATCCGCGCCACATGGCGCATCCCGTGCGCGGCACCACGCCGGGCCCGCGCCCCATGGCGCACCGCGTGCGGCGGCGACGCCAGGGTCGGCGCCTCGCCCTCACGGGCGCTCTGCTCGCCGCGGTCCTCGTCCTGACGACCGGCGCCGCGCTCTCGCTGGCCTTGTCGGCGCCCCCCGGCGTCGGCGCGCCCGGGCCGAGCGCGAGCGCCTCCGCGAAGGACGCCGTCCTCACCGCCATCGGCGGCGCGCCGGCAGGCGACGGGGCCGCGGCCTCCGAGGTCCGCCTGGCGGCCGCGGTGACGACCGCCGCCGCGCCCGCGCCGATCACGACGACATCCGCCGACTCCGCGGGTCCGGTGGCACCGAGTCCCGCCACGAAGGTCTCCGCCGCGGCCTTCGTCCGGCCGGCGACGAAGGACGGCCCGGTGCCGTCGAACCTCCGGCCCACCGTCACGGCCGCCAGGAAAGACTACCCGGCGCCGTACTACGACGGGTGCCACGTCCTCATGGACGGAGTGCGACCCACGGGGGCGTGCGTGTACGGCGCCACCATGTCGAAGACGACGATCGTGCTGTTCGGCGACAGCCACGCCCTTTCGTGGTTCCCCGCGGTGCTCAAGCTGGCGAACGACAGGGGCTGGCGCCTCGTGAGCCTCACGATGTCGGCCTGCTCACCGGCGGACATCCCGGAGTGGATCCCCGCCGCCTCGAGCGTCTCGCAGGCATGCAGCGACTGGCGCACCTGGGCGATCGGCCGGATCGCCAGGGAGAAGCCGCTCGTCGCGCTCGTCACCGGGACCCGCGGATTCGCGACCGTCGGCCCGGACGGCTCCGTCCTCAAGGGAGACGCGCGGATGCAGACATGGGAAGCCGGCATGGAGCGCACGCTCGATCGCGTGGGACGGTACGCCGGCCGGGTCATCTACCTCTCCGACACGCCCGCCTCGCCGATCGACCCGCCGACGTGCCTGGCGCAGAACCCCAGGAGCGTGCTCGCGTGCGCGACGCCGGTCTCGGAGGCAGTGAACGCCCCGTGGATGGCCGAAGAGCGGCACGTCGCGATCACCGAGAACGATGGGTTCATCGACACGACCACCTGGGTGTGCCCGTCGAGCCCTTGTCCCGTGACCGTGGGGAACTACCTCGTCTATCGCGACGGCGGCCACATCACCGCGACATTCGTGGCGTCGCTCGGGCCCAGGCTCGAAGCGGCGGTCGCTGCCGACATCGCGCGTCACCCGCCGCGGGAGGCGGCGCCCTGAGCAGCGCGCATGATGGAGGCCCGTCCGGGTCACGGTGGCCCGGCGGCGGCCAGCCGGCGCGCGAGCCCGCGGGTGGCTCGCCGCCGCCGAACGAGCCTGACCCGCCGGTCGCGAACGCGACCATCTATCGGGCCCCGTCGGGCGCGACCGTCTTCTCCGCGGGGACCATGCAGTGGTCGTGGGCGCTCGACGGCTGGGGCGGCTTCCAGTACAAGGGCGTGCCCACGCCCGTCGACGAGCGCGTGAAGCGGATCACCCGGAACATCCTGGATCGCCTCGGCGGCTGATGGATCGGCCGACCGGCTGCGCGCCCACGGTGCGAGAATGCGGCATGCGTCCGGCCCTGCGGTTCCAGGTCCTCTGCATGCCCGACGTCCCCTGGGACGTCCTGCGGGCGCGCTTCGTCCGGCTCGAGCGGCTCGGGATCGAAGTCGCGGCGCTGCCCGACACCTTCGTCGACTACGCCCATCCGGCCGGGCCATGGTTCGAGTCCTGGACGGCGCTCACGGGGCTGGCCGCGGCGACGGAGACGATCCGCCTGACCAGCTGCGTCGCACAGATCCCGCTCCGGAACCCCGCGATGCTCGCGCGGCAGGCGCTCACGCTCGACCACATCTCGCACGGCCGCATCGAGGTGGGCATCGGGACCGGCATCACGATGGATCCGTCGTGCGACATGGTCGGCATCCCGAACTGGGAGACGGCGGAACGCGTCGCGAGGCTGGCGGAGTACGTCGAGATCGTCGATCGGCTCCTGCGCGACGAGGTGACGTCCTTCTCCGGCGACTTCTACCGCGTCGCCGGGGCCTTCATGAACCCGCGGCCGGTGCAATCGCCACGGCCGCCGATCATGGTCGCCGCCATGGGGCCGGTGATGATGCGCCACGCCGCCAGGCACGCCGACATCTGGAACAGCATGTCGTTCTACGAGTCCTTCGAGGCGCAGGTGGACGAGACCCGCCGCCGCGTGGACGCGATGGACGGGTACCTGCGGGCGCTCGGGCGGGATCCTGCGACGGTGCGGCGATCCTTCACGCTGTTCGATGCCGCGGCCGATCCGCGGGGAGGCCCACTCGGCTACTTCGATTCGGTGGAGCGCTTCGAGGACATGGCGGGCACGATCGTCGAGCTCGGCATCGACGAGATCGGGCTCTACTACCCGCCCGACGAACGCCAGGTGCCGGCCTTCGAGCGGATCGCCATAGACGTCCTGCCCCGACTCCGCGCCCGGCGCGCCGGCGCCTGAGGACGGACGAGCCGACCGTGCGCGGATACCGCATCGCCGCAGTCCCGGGCGACGGGATCGGGCCGGAGACCGTGGCGGCCGCCAGGCAGGTCCTCGGCGTCGTCTCCGTAGCCGAGGGGTTCTCGCTCGCGTGGGACGAGTACGCCTGGGGCTGCGACCACTACCTGCGGACCGGGTCGATGATGGACGCGGACGGGCTCGAGAAGCTGGCCGGCGCGGACGCCATCCTCCTCGGCGCGGTCGGTCGCCCGGATGTCCCTGACCACGTGTCGCTGTGGGGGCTCCTCATCCCGATCCGGCGCCACTTCGACCAGTTCGTCTCACTGCGCCCGGCGCGGTCGCTGCCCGGCATCCGCGGGCCCCTCGCCGCGGACCGCGGTCCCGTGGACCTGGTGGTCGTCCGGGAGAACACCGAGGGCGAGTACAGCGAGGTCGGCGGGAGGTTCCACCGGGGGCAGCCCGACGAGCTGGCCGTGCAGGAGGCGATCTTCACGCGGCGCGGCATCGAGCGCATCGCCCGGTATGCCTTCGACCTGGCCCGGACGCGGCGGGGACGCGTCGCCTCGGCGACAAAGTCCAACGGCATCGTCCACACCATGCCGTTCTGGGACGAGGTCGTCGCGGAGGTCGCCGCGGACTACCCGGACGTCGAGCTGACGAAGTACCACGTCGATGCGCTCGCCGGGCTGCTCGTGCTCGACCCGGCTCGGTTCGACGTCATCCTCGGCTCGAACCTCTTCGGCGACATCCTGTCGGACCTGACGGCGGCGCTCGTCGGCGGCATCGGCGTCGCGCCGTGCGGCAACATCGACCCCACCCGCGCCCACCCGTCGATGTTCGAGCCGATCCACGGGTCGGCGCCGGACATCGCGGGCAGGGGGACGGCGAACCCGCTCGGCCAGCTGTGGAGCTCGGTCCTCATGCTCGAGCATCTCGGCGAGACGACCGCCGCCCGGCGCCTGCTCGATGCCGTGGAGCGCGTGGTGGCCGCCGGCATCCACACGCCCGACCTCGGCGGGACCGCCCGGACCGCGGATGTCACCGAGGCCGTCATCCGGTCGTACGCGACCGAGGAGCGCGGCGCAGCGGGTGGCCGGGGATCGTGACCGGGCTCCTGCCGGGGTTCGACGAGCGGCTCGTGGACGTCGGCGAGGCGCACATCCGGGCGCGGTGTGCCGGCTCGGGACCCCCGCTGCTCCTGCTCCACGGCTATCCCGAGACGCTCGTCATGTGGCACCGGGTGGCGCCGGCCCTCGTCGACGCGTTCACCGTGGTGCTCGCCGACCTGCGGGGCTACGGCGGCAGCAGCAAGCCGGCGAGCACCGGCGACGACACCACGTACGCGAAGCGAACCATGGCCGACGACCAGGTCCGGCTCATGGAGCTCCTGGGGCACGAGCGGTTCGCGGTCGCCGGGCACGACCGCGGCGGTCGAGTCGCGCACCGCATGGCGCTCGATCACGCGGACCGGATCGTGAGCGTGGCCGTCCTCGACATCGTGCCGACGCTCCACATGTTCGAGAACGTGGACCGCGCGATGGCCACCTCGTACTTCCACTGGTTCTTCCTTGCACGGCCCGGCGGGCTGCCCGAGAGCCTGATCGGCGCCGACCCCGATGCGTGGCTCGCCAGCCGATTCCGCGGCCGTCACCGCGGCCCCAGCCCGTTCGACCCGGCCGCGCTCGAGGAGTACCGCCGCGCGTTCCGGGACCCCGCGACGATCGCCGCGACGTGCGCCGACTACCGGGCGGCGGCGTCGATCGACCTCGTCCACGACCGGGCCGATCGCGACGCGGGTCGCCGCGTCACCGCGCCGCTGCTCGCGCTCTGGGGCAGCGCGAGCTACGTGGGCCGCAACTTCGACCCGGGTCGGGTCTGGCAGGGGTATGCGGACCGCGTGACCGCCACGGCCGTGGACGCCGACCACTACGTCGCCGAGGAGGCCCCGGCCGCCACCGGTGACGCGCTGCTCCGCTTCCTCGTCGGGGCTTTCGCGGCCGAGGTGCGCTGAGGGCGGGTCGGTCAGGACGCCCCGTCCTCGACCGACCATCGGAGCCCGCGCAGCCGCCGATCGACGAGCTCGAACATCCGCCCCTGGTCCTTCGCGAGCGCGTCCAGTCCGCCGGGGACATGGCCGCCCGCGAACCAGTCGACCACGACGTCGCCGCCCGCGGCACGGAGGGCATCCACGTATCGCTGTGCCTGGCTCGCCGGCGTTCGCGTGTCGAACTGGCCCTGGTTCAGCCATGCGGGAGCGCGAACCTGGTCCACGTACGTGATCGCCGAGTAGCGTGCGTAGCGGTCCGGCGTGGTCTCGGGCGTTCCGCCGATGAAGCCACGCCACGCGGTCTGCAGGGCGGGGTTCATGCTCGCGTAGGCCGAAGTCCAGTCGGCCAGGGCGACGTGCGCCAGCCCGCCCGCGAACAGCCCCGGGAGCCGTCCCAGCGCGAGCAGGGTGAGGAACCCGCCGTAGGACGCGCCCGTGGCGAACAGCGCACCGGGCACGGCGAGGCCGCGCTCGGTGAGCCAGCCGACCGCCGCCTCGATGTCCTGGAGCTCGCGGTCGCCCAGGCTCCCCCAGAAGCCCTCCCGGAAGGCGCGGCCGAAGGTGGTCGACCCCCGGTAGTTGAGGGCCGCGTACACGAATCCCTCGTCCAGCCATGCCTGGGCGGACGGATCGTAGCGATCGACCGTCACGAGGGTGGGCCCGCCGTGGAACTCGAGGATCGTGCCGCGTGCCGGCCCGGGGCCCGACGGCGTCCCCACCCACAGCTGGACCTCGGTCCCGTCCCGGCTGGCGACCATGTGCGACGTGAGGCTCACGCCCGGCGGGACCTGCGCCGGCGCGAGCACAACACGCAGCTCGACCGCGTCGTCCCGACGCTCGAGGACGTGCAGCGGAAGATCCCATCTCGACCGCAGGATCCGCAGCGTCCCGTCGGGTGCGTAGTGGGAGCTGAAGACCATCGGGTAGACGTCGGCGACGTCCGGCTCGGCGTACGCGCCGGGGGGGACGTCGAGCGTCTCGGTGAGCCCGCTCCGCAGGTGGTGCTCGAGCAGCCGATGCACCCCCGCGTCCACGTGCAGCAGCAGGATCCGGTCGCGCGCCGCGTCCCAGTCGAGCGCGAGCACGTCGCCGCTCAGCTCCGGGAGCTCGATGTCGGTCCGGCCCCCGGTCAGTGGGTCCCAGACGCAGGGGCGCGCGAAGCCGCTGCGCTCGGAGTCGACGAGCAGGCGCCCATCGCCGGCATGCGGCGAGAAGCGCACTCGCCGGACCGGCCCGACAGGCCCGTCGGTGAGGGTCGCCACGACGTCGGCGGTGGCCGTGTCCACGACGGTGACCGCGAATCGGCGGGTCCCGGGGTTGTGGTCGGTCGTGTCGATCGCGGCGAGCGCTCCGTCGGCCGAGAGGGTCCCGTACCACGCCTCGTTCTCCGAGGTGAAGAGGCGCCGGGGCTCAACGTCGCCGTCGAGCGCCAGGAGCCACAGCGCGAACCCGGCAGCGTCCACGGTGGTGAGGACTGCGGTCCGGCCGTCGTTGCTCACGTCGAGCCCCCGGACCACGAAGTCGGGGAACGCCGGCGTGAGGTCCCGCGACCGGCCGTCCTCCACGGAGATCATGTACAGGTGGCCGACCTCCGACCCTTCAGGGTCGTCGAGCTGGAGGAGCCACCGCCCGTCCGGGGTCAGGGTGGTGCCGAACGCCGCGGTCAGCCCGGGAAGCTCGGTCCGGGAGCCGGTCTGCCCGTCCCACACCCAGGCGGCCATGCCGGATCGACGTCGCTCGACCACGAGGGCGAGGTCGCGGGGTCCGCGCACCGGCCGGAGCAGCACCGCGTACGGGACCGTCAGGCGCTTCCGCCACGTCGGGTCGTCGGGATCGGGTGCGGCTCCCGGCCGACCGATGATGTCCACGGTGGAGATCCTCCTCGTCGAGAGGGCGCGCGGCCCGGGCCGCCACCACGGCCGCAGGCCGGTCGCCGTGGTCACATGCGAGGTCGGACGGCCCCGAACGTCCCCCCGCACAGTATCGTCGCGCCGGACCCGTCATCACGGCGGCCCGTCGCGATGGAGTCGGGACCGGCTGCACAGGGGGCGGTGCGACCCCCCTGAGTCGGGCTGACCGGCCCCCCCCTGACGACCACTAAGGTCCGTACCATTAGGGGCGACGGGTCCGTCAGGCCCCGTCGGATCGTGTGAACAGCGCGCCGGGCGACCGCCGCTCCGGCGCCGAACTCTCTCACCGTATCGGAGGAAGGGCGATGCCCGTCCTGCACGCCAGGCCCACCGCGCCCAGCGACGACAAGCGCTGGAAGATCGTCGAGACGCGCATGCGCCGCATGGGCGACCGCCCCGCCGCGCTCATCGAGGCTCTCCACGCCGCGCAGGAGGCGTTCGGCTACCTCGATGCCGACGCGCTCCACTACGTGGGTGACACCCTCGGGGTCCCGCATTCGCGGGTCTACGGCGTCGCCACCTTCTACTCGTTCTTCACCCTCAAGCCGCAGGGCGCGCACACGTGCGTCGTAT